>CAMLET010000151.1 GCA_946479125.1 uncultured Flavobacteriales bacterium | reverse complement strand
GTATACTTGCAATTTTGTTGGTAACCCAAGGTTTAGTGGTTCAGTCTGCATTTGCATCGAACCCGGTGGTTACAGATAATGGATATCAAAATACTTCTGTTTGTTCTGGTCAATACGCTTATTTAATGGAAGGTACAATTGTAACGGATCTTGATGGAGACCAGATTCAAATTCAATCGGTGGTTTCATCGCATCCTTCGATTATTAACACTAGTAACTTTAGCGGATATTTCCAATCCAATTCAGGTGCGCCTGATTATACTTCGTATGGATATTACTACGGTACAGTTGGTAACGTGGCTTCTCCAACCAATGTTGATCTTACATATACTTTTTCGGATGGAACGAATACAGTACAATTGGTAATTACTTATTTGGTAAAGAATTCACCGAACCCGGTTTTCCTGAATTCAAGTTATGAAGTATGTTCAAGTGAAGGATCTGTTGATGTTTCTCAGTGGGTTTATCCTCTTGGAGGTTACTTCCAGATAGACGGTGAAGAAACGTTTTATGATGGATTGCTTCATGTTGATGGTTATAGCTACGAAAACAATATCAACCTAAGCTATCATTACACCGCTGCAAACGGATGTATGGCTCAAACGAGTGCAGGTGTAACAATTCACGTTTCCCCTGAAATTACTTTGTCAATTTCTGATGCAGGTTCTTGTGTTACCGGAGATGGTGGTATTGATGCAAGTGTTTATTCTGCCCAAGGATCAAGCTATACTTTCGTATGGAATGATGGGAATACAACAGATACAGATCGAACAGGACTACTTCCCGGATCTTACCATATTGACGTTACGGATGAGGATGGTTGTGTTTCAGAAGCAACAGGCTCTATTGGATTGATAGGTGTTTCTTTTGGAGAAACTATTGTTCCTGCGTCTTGTTCAGGATATACTGATGGAGAGATTCAGTTAAACATTACCGGATTGAACACGCCTTTAACAACATATTGGAGTTCAGGACAAACAAGCGAATCTGTAAGTAACCTTGGTGCTGGTACATATACAATTCATGTAACAGACGTAACGGGTTGTTCACTTTCTAAAACGTTTGACGTTCCTCAACCAGACGAAATTTACCCGTATATGTACGTAACTTATCCTACTTCATGTTCCCTATCTGATGGTTATATTCAGATGAGTAACGTTTACGGTGGGAATGGTACCTACACATACTCATGGTCGAATGGTGAAACAACAGGGTCAATCTATGACTTGGCGCCAGGTGTTTATACAATTACAATTACCGATATTTTAGGTTGTACAGGTGTAAGCGAGTTCACACTAAACGATTACGGTTCTCCATATGTTTACTTAAACGAAATTGGTGCTACTCCATGTGGAGCTGAAGATGGTTTTATTGATGTAGATACATCAGGAATCGGAGTTCCAATTGTTTTTGATTGGTCGAATGGTGATCCAACAATTGACATTACACATGTGGCTGCTGGTAATTATACCTTGCATTTAGCAGATATGAATGGTTGTGATAGCTACAATATTTTTTCTGTTCCGGTGAGTGCTCCAATGATGCAACCCCTATGTATGATCTCTGTGGACTCTGCTACAACTACTAATATTGTGGTTTGGGAAAAAGTGGATGCAGCGAATGTTGATCACTATAATATTTATCGTGAAACCGTTAATTACAACGAGTTTGTTCAGGTTGGTTCGGTTCCGAACACAATGGAATCTATTTTCAATGACGTAAATGCATCTCCAATTGCGCAATCATGGAGATATAAGATTTCTGCAGTTGACGCATGTGGTGTAGAAGGACCAAAATCAACAGCTCATAAAACAATGCATATCACAACTATCGACCTTGGAAATGGAGATTACGAAGCAGTTTGGAATCCATACTACGGAATTGAATACAATAGCTATAAATTGTTCCGCTTCACAGCTGCAACAGGTTGGCAGGAAATTGCAATATTACCTTCTGTGATCAACAATTACTACGATACTCCGCCACTAAACTCCGTAGATTTGGATTACATGGTGGAATTGAATATTGAGTTAGAATGTGTTGCCGATGTAACTAAGATTCAGGATTTCAATACAACTCGTTCTAACAAGGACAAAGGAAACTTCATTCTTGGACAGGGAACAGGTGATAGCAACAATGAACTGGGAGAACAAACAATTACAATGAGTGTTTATCCCAATCCGGTTTCTGATCAGTTAACTGTAGTTGTTTCTGATAACGGAAAAGATAAAGTAATGTATTTGGTTACTGTAGATGGTCAGGTTATTCGTCAGATTAAAATGAACTCTGTAACTGAAGTGATTGATATGTCTTCACTTTCAAGCGGATTATACTTCTTGAAAGTAGAAGGTCAGAACGAAACTATTCCGGTAGTTAAGAACTAAAAAGAACGTGATTTTTGATAAAGGCTCCTCCCAGGTACTCGGGAAGGAGCCTTTTTTATTTCCAATTAAACAAGCAAAGTATACATCCACTCATATATTACAACCATCTACTGAACAAGTTACGTTCGCTAAGTCACTTTAATTATTTTTGTTCATTCCGAATTGATTATCGTAATTTGCACTTCGATTCGAAAAAACAGAAAACTAAACATGCTCGTATGAAACATATTCTTACTCTGCTCATTTCCATCATTTCCGTTGCAGCTACTGCCCAGCCATGGAATTTCGTCGGTAGTTCTACCGGAATTAATAATGCTACAGAAGTTGATCTTGAAGTTACACCCAATGGATTAATGTATATGGCATACATCGATTCAGACAATTCCAATAAGGTAACAGTTAAAAAGTGGGTGAACCAAAGTTGGCAATTGGTTGGTTCAGCTGGAATTGGAACAGCAAACGCGTTCGATTTGCAATTAGTTGTAATTGGAGAAAATACCCCGGTTATTGCTGCAAAAATGATCTATTCAACCACTTATGAATTCCTTGAGATCTACAAGTTCAACGGAACAACATGGGCAAGTCAGGCAATTGGTCCTGGTGGCTACAACGAAACAGAACATAATGATGATTATACCTTACGTGCAAATGCAGCTGGCTCGTTGTTTCTAACGTTTACGAACGTGAATACGCAATCTACAGAATATTATACTTTGGGAATTATCACTGTTAACATGACAGCTCAAACCATTTGTGGTGGAGCGTCTCCAAGTGTTGAGCAGACAGATTATTCAGGAGAGAACAGTTTGTTTGTAGAGGGAACAAAAGCATACGTTATTCATGGTGAAGCAGATATGTCTGATTATATTCCGTTAGACATTTCAACGAATGGTGGTGCATATTCCACTTACACATTGGATAACATGGATGGTGCTTCTAAAATGAAAATGGAGAAAGCAAATTTTGCAACTGCATTAAGCTCGGTCTGGTCAGTTCCATACGGAACATATCCATTGAAATATTGTGCCTTTAATACTACAACAAACACTTTCGGAACTCAGGCAAACATTAGCACGGGAAGCGCTGTAGTTGATTTTGATTTCGATACTTATGGTGCAGATTCTTATGTGTTCTACAAAACGGCTTCTACATCTTACTTCAAAAAAGTAACCAATGCAATGTCGCCCACGGTAAGCACTATTAGTTCGGGAACAACTTTTGCGCCTGCAAATGCTACTTCATTATGTGCTGAAGTATACTCCAATCATTATTTGGTCGCTTACATTTCTGCAGGGAAATGTTACGTGAAAGAATACAATACGGCTGCAGATATCGACGATTGGGCTACTGTCCAGATCTGTGAAGGTGGAACATGGAATAACAATGGTCAAGGTGCTGTTTATATTTATGACGGAGATTATAGCCAGGCAAACATCACAATGACGTGTACTTCTCAGAACACAGCAATTATTCCTCAAAGTGCCATCAATATTTCCTTCGACGGTGTAAGTTACTATTACCTTACGATCAGTAACACGAACGATGTAACGGTAAATACTACTATTGATTTGAAGTGGGATCTTTATGAAGGAGCTACTTTGATTGAAACGATTTACATGCCGGCAACGGTTTATAATTCGCCTTCAATTGCGTTCAATTTCCCTTCTGTTCAGGCTTGTGAAAATGGATCACCAATTTCTTTGGTAAATAAGGCATCTCCAGGCGGTGGAACATGGAGCGGAACAGGAGTTTCAGGAAACATGTTCAATCCGGGATCATTGAATCCATCACCTTCTGCTTCAACATATTTGGTGTATACCAAAACATCACCTCTTGGATGTTCTGCAACAGATAGTATTTTATTTACCGTAAACGAGACTCCAAATTTGGTAATGAGCACTGTGAATGCACATTGTAATGCGGCCGATGGAGAAGCTTCAGTAACCATTTCTGGTGGTACTCCAAGTTATACAAGTTATTGGTCGACTGGTTCTACGTTCACGTCAATTGATGATCTTGAGCCTGGACAATATTATTTCAATACAACAGATGCTAACGGATGTATTGCTGTTGCTATTGCTTCTATTGGTTCAGACGGTATTACGCTTTCAGGAACGGTTTCTGACGTTAGCTGTAATGGTGCAACAACCGGAGCAATTAATATTAACGTAAGTGGTGCAAATGCACCGTTCTCTTATGCATGGTCTAATGGTGCTACAACGCAAGATGTTTCTAATCTTTCTGCCGGATCATACGAAGTTGTAATTACGGATAGCGACGATTGTATTACAACTGCAAGTTATACAATTCAACAACCAGCAGCTATTAGTTTACAATCAAGTACAACAACACCGCCTTCTTGTGGTGGATCTACTGGAACAATTTCTGCTGTTTTCACAGGTGGTTCACAACCATTTACCTATCAATGGGAAAACTCACTAGGTACTAATATTGGAGCCAACTCAGCTATAATCTCAAGTTTAGCAGCTGGTTACTACTTTGTAAATGTTACCGATGACGAAGGATGTGTACATACAGAAACATTATTGCTTTCAAATCCAAACGGACCAGTGATCGTTTTAGATACAGTTACTCCGTCTGATTGTTCTAACAATGGAACCATAGAAGTAATTGACGTTACTGGTGGTTCTACCTTTGTGTGGAGTTCTGGTCAGTCAACACAGAATTTAACGAACGTTGGTGTTGGAACTTATGTTGTTCAGGCAACTGGCGGAAACGGATGTAACTCCTATCTAACTACTGATGTTCCGGCAGCACAACCTGATTTTGTAGAGATCTGTTTGGTTACTGTAGATACAACAACGAATACCAACTTGATAGTTTGGGAAAAACCGATTAGTTCAACAATCGATCATTTCAATGTTTACCGCGAAACATCACAAGCGGGAGTTTACCAATTGGCGGGGACAGTTCCTTATGCCAACGAATCGATTTTCAATGATTTGGTAGCTTCACCTTCTGTTCGTTCTTGGAGATATAAGATTTCTTCTGTTGATGGTTGTGGAGTAGAGTCAGATATCAGTGATCACCATAAAACAATTCACTTGACCATCAGTCATGGATTGGGACAGGCTTACAACCTGGCTTGGGACAGCTACGAAGGATTTACGTACCCTGAATTCATTATCTGGAGACATACTGATTTGGACGGTTGGACTCAGTTAACAACAATGCCAATCAACCTGTTTACTTTCACGAATACACCTCCAACGGAAGATGGATTGGAATACCTGGTAACCATTAACTCACCTTCTACATGTACAACAACTAAGATGATTCAGGATTTCAATACCACACGTTCGAACAAGGATAAAATGGGCTTAGCTATTGCTTCAATTGAAGATAAGATTGACTCGCAGGTTGCAGTTTATCCGGTTCCTTCTGAAGGAATTGTAAACGTTGGAAATTCAGGAAAATCAGAAATTTCAGCTCGTTTGTTGGATCAAACAGGTCGTTTAATTGCTGTTTATACCATTAAACCAGGTGTAAATGCGATTGATGGAAGCACCTTAGCAAATGGAATTTATACGCTTGAATTAAGCGAGAATGAAGCGCTTGTTAACAAACGAATTGTCATTCAAAAATAAACACAGTGTAAATAACTGATAATTAGGGGAGTATTTGGCTCCCCTTTTTTTTATCCACTACGTAACTGTCAATAAGTTTAGGCGTTATCGAGTAGCGAGTAATTGCATTTCAATTACCTTAATCAAAACGCTTCGCGATGGTAAAGAAAATGAAAATCTTTGTGCTTGATACCTCTGTGTTGTTACACGATCATCAAGCAATTATGCACTTCGGTAAAAACGATGTTGCCATTCCAATCACAGTTCTTGAAGAGCTCGATAAGTTTAAGATTGGTAATGATACCAAGAACTTTTCGGCACGTGAAGTCATTCGATTCATCGATAAGTTATCTATTTCGAAAGGATTGCAAAAATGGATTCAGCTTGGGTCAGAACACGGGAATTTTAAAATTCAGCTGGATGCTTCTCCAAAAGGCGCAAATGCAGAAGACACTTATGGTCACGGGAAGAATGATCATAAGATTATCAACGCTACACTGTTTCTGCATGAAACCGAGAAGACCAAGGATGTGATCCTCGTTACAAAGGATATCAACCTTCGAATTAAGGCTAAGGCACTCGGTTTAACTGCAGAAGATTATGAAACGGGTAAAGTGGATGATCTGGAATTGCAAAGTTCCTCTACAAATACTGTTGAAGGTGTAGATTCTGATGTGATTAAAACCTTGTTTTTGAAAGGTTCTGTTGAGGAAGATGGTGTTTTGGGAGACCAAAAAGTTGCCAATGGTTACTACATTTTGAAAAATGGGAAATCATCTTCATTGGCATATTACAACCCAATGAACGACCAATTGGAACGTGTTGAGAAGGAATATACTTCTGGAATCAAACCGAAGAATGCAGAACAAGCCTTTGCAGTAAATGCACTTATGAACAACGATATCAAGTTAGTTGCACTTCAGGGTGTAGCCGGAACCGGTAAAACATTGTTGGCTTTAGCAGCGGCATTGGAGCAGCATAAATTGTTTCAGCAAATTATCCTTGCTCGTCCTTTAGTCCCGCTTTCCAACAAAGAAATTGGTTACCTACCCGGCGATGCAAAGGATAAGATCGGACCGTACATGGAACCACTTTGGGATAACTTAAAGTTCATCAAATCGCAGTTCGGTGAAAACGAAAAGAAACATAAGTCCATTGTTGAAATGGAAGAAAGTGGAAAAATTCTGATCACGCCATTAGCATTTATTCGTGGACGAAGTCTTTCCAATATATTGTTCATCGTTGATGAAGCGCAAAACCTTACACCGCACGAAATAAAGACGATCATATCCCGTGCCGGCGAG
>CAMLET010000150.1 GCA_946479125.1 uncultured Flavobacteriales bacterium | reverse complement strand
GGATGATTGGGAATGTTTTCTTTTTTACCGGTTAAAAAATTATCAACTAATACTACGAAATTGTTTGTGTCTTCTAGAAGTTTGTCTGCAAGTGAAGAAGGGACAAAACCCGCGCCTCCTGTAATAAGTATCTTAGTTTGTTCGTTTTGCATGGGGACGAATTACGTCATTTTTGCGCAGAAAGACAAGATTTATATACCAAATCATACTTAGAAATTCCAGCTTCCAAACTGTAAAAATCTTGAGCCCCCTGTTTTGCAGATGTTTGATTGAACTTTTTTTCCAAAGTGCTAAATGTAAGTGAATTTTCATTCAGTTCATTTACGTTTACCACAAGTCCGGCTGCGTATTGTTCAACAACTTTTGCTGTATCACCAACTCCCGAATTACAAATGATCGGAATTCCCATTGCCATCAATTCACCTTGTTTTGTTGGCGATGATGCTGTCTTTGAAAAACTGGGTTTGATGAAGAAAATGGAACAATCAAATAATGAAGCGAAAACAGGAACCTGCTTATGCAGTGCTGAAACGATCTTAATTGATTCTGTTTGAATACCCAATTTAGAAGCTTCATTGAGAATTAAATGTGCTGGTTCTTTTGTTACAAAGAGAAAAACGGAATTATTGTCATCAGCATGTAATCTCTTAAAGGCTTGCAGCATTTCAGTTAACATGTACCAGGTACCAATTGAACCAATATAGCCAATAACGCGTTTGTTTTCAAGTCCGAGTTCAATTCGTTTGTCTTCAATTTGTTCTTTTGAAACGCGATCAGGATCAAACAATGCCAGATCAACGCAACATGGAATCACAGTGATTTTTTGTTCAGAAACCTTTAACTCTTTCCACGATAGAATTTCAGTTTTTCCAGCGTGCGTGAGACTAACAACGGCTGTACTTTCATTAAAAAAACGTAGTTCCTTCTTTTTAAAAAACTGATAGATCTTTTTGTACAAGGGTTTGTCAATGTTCCAGATATTGCCTTCCACACGCTCATCAGCCCAAAAGCCGCGCATATCGAATATCCATGGAATTGTTTTTTGATGTTTTAACCCCAAAAACGCAGAAATGTAACTTCGGCAATGAAGCAGATCAACTTTTGTTTCCGAATTAATTTCACGAAACTTTCGTTTCATTTTCCAGATATCAAAAACGGTTGAAAGTACAGGTGGGCGTTTTGTATAAGCCAGTGGATGCCAATTGATCTGTTCCTTGTCACAGATCGATTGAATATGTTCACGATCACTTTGAAAACGTTCTGGTTTCTCAAAACTGATCAAGCTTATCTTGTATCCCTTTTTTTGAAGTCCGATTAAATAGGGTAAAACCTGACTTTGTCCAAGCGGATCAGTCATACCATCATAAGAAACAAAAAGGACATGTTTTGTCATTACAGACGCTTATTCGGGAAAAGGAATTTGTAAACTTTAAAAGTAAAGTTAATCCATTTTTCTCCGTTCGGAAAGCTTTTGTAAGTAAGTGGTTTTGCTTTCATGATTTCTATTGCTTCCTGTTCAGAAATCCCCAGTTTCTTACAAATGTACTCACACTCTTTATCTACATCTAACCCTAAATATGGTAGGTCTTCGAGTTTTTTAAGAGCTTCCGGGCGTGTAGTTTGACCTGAACAGATTTGATTGGAAAGCGTGGCTTTTCGGTAATCAAAATGGTATTTGGTTGGCATGAGATAAGACTGCCAAAAACGTGTATATCTTGATTCATGGTGTTTACCGATGGAATAGTTACATCCGAATTTTTCCTCCAGAAATCGTTTTGCTTCTTCTGGATTGTACGGAATGTAATTCAGTAAATACACTGATTTAATCCCCTTAACCAGCTTATAATAGGTTTCCTGACGAACACCAAATACCGGTGTTTTCTTTCGCTTAACGGTACCATAAGTTTTTACGATATGATTATACAGTTTCATATCCTTCATTACATGGTATCCCCACTGCAATGGCAAAATTCCTTCGCTCACGTAATTGCCACCTGAGAGAATGAATTTAACTCCGTACTGAGCTGCTTTTTGGTGCAGCGCTGCGGGAATAGCTAGATCCGTAGGCATTTCAATATCTACCAAAGAAGAGCGCAAGAAAGCCAATTGAATTTGTCGAAACTCGCTCCAATCTAAAACCACAGCTTCATAATCGAAATCAAGTGCAACGCACATTTTTTGAATGTTTCTAACGGAAATATCGCTGTTCCATCCGTTGTCCAAGTGGACAAGAAGTGCCCTTAAGCCCAATTCCTTAGCGAGATAGGCAGTATAACAACTGTCAACACCACCACTAATTCCAATAATACAATCGTATTTTTTTGAATTTCCGCTTTTCATAATGGATGCAACTATCTCGTTTAATTTTTGATCACTTTTTTCTCCCTGATAAGACTGTGGAACTAAATTTTCGAGATAATTATTACAATGATTACAGTTCCCTTCCGGATCGAAAACGATGTCCGGATCGGTAGTGTCCATAACACACCGACGACAAATTTGGTAAACTGGAGTAGTCATCACTACAAATGTAGTCGAATTTTTAGCTTAACAATTTAGTTGGCACTGCTAACTAATAAAATGCAACAATAAATGATAATTTGGTGCTATCTGTTGAACAATTGTTGTATTTGTGATTTTTCGGGATAAGAGATGAGTACACCGTTTTTATAAAAAACAAATAGTGAGGAAGCTGCAAAGGCGCTGCAGTTGGTTTTTGAATAAGCTTCAGAAATATCTTCCAAAGATCCTGCGCCGCCAAGTGCAACTATTGGGACTGTAGAGATTAAAGCTGCTTTTGAAATTGTTTCTAAATCATAGCCTGTGCGCATTCCATCGTTATTTATGGATTGAACAATGATTTCCCCAACTCCTAATCGCTCAAAGTGTTTAATTGTCTGTTCTAAACCAATTTGTGATTTAATGGTTCCATTGTAGAATCGGACTTCCGGTTCTTGATTCCTGTAAACGTCAACGCAAACGGAAATGGTTGAACTTCCAAACTCCTGTGCAGCTTGTTTTACAAAATCGGAATTTTTAAAAACGTTTGTGCCAAGGATTACTTTTTCAGCTCCGGCGTTCAGCAAACCCGCAATTCCGTCTTCGGAACTAATTCCACCGCCAACAGCCAGTGGCATTCCGGTTTCTTCACTCAGTTCACGAACCAATTCAGGACTTATACAGCGTTGCTCTTTAGCTGCATCAATGTCTAACACAATCAATTCATCCGCACCAAATTCACTAAAAATGCGAGCAGTATTGATGATGTCGCCTAGATATGTTGCGTTAGCAAATTGCTTTGTTTTTACAGCAGCACCATTGCTCAACAGCAAAATGGGTATGATTCGCGGTCTGAACATTATAGTTGAATAAAGTTTTTAAGAAGTCTTAATCCGGCTTCATGGCTTTTTTCAGGATGAAATTGGACTCCCCAACAATTGTCATTACCAATTACAGAAGGAAAACCACTTTCATATGCTGTTGTGGCAACAACTTCATGTTTGTCAGTGCTCTCCCATACATACTTGTGTAAGAAAAAGAATTCATCGCTGTCAGAAATTCCTTCAAGCAAAGAGCAATTTTTTTCAATTGTCAAAGTATTCCAACCGTTATGTGGGATTTTAAAGCGCTGTGAGTTCGTGACTTTTAATTCAGTCACTTGTGAATTGAAAAATATATTCAAACCTTCTTGTTCGCCTTCAGTACTGCTTTTTGCCAATAGATGCATACCTAAACAAATTCCAAGGGTTGGAATTCGTTTTTCCTGAATCAGCAATTTTAAAGTGGGGATGAAGTTGCTCTCCCTGAGGTGTTTCATTGCTCGGTCGAAATGACCAATTCCTGGAATGATGAGGTGTGTTGCGCTTTCAAGATCTGATTTTGTAAGAACTTCCTGACCTTGGGCGCCAATTTTTTCAAGAGCGTTAATGATGGAATTAATGTTCCCTCCGTTCAATGACAAAATATGAACCTTTGGTTTTATCATCGCAGACAAATGTGTTTTAGTGTCGCCCAAAACACTTTTTGTGTTACTGCTTTTGGAGAATTTTTTGTTGCGGTAATCAAATACTTGAATGCTTTTCGTTTGTGTTTGTTATAGGCAAGATCGACAGCCAGAATCAAATAATTGCGCATCATGAAATAGCTGATACTGCTTCCAAGTTTTTTATGCAGCAGATCATTGTGCCACGTATAGTTCAAAAAGCTCAGGAATCTTTTTTCCAACTTTTCAGGATTCGTCATGGTAACCACACTTCTTTCGTCGTGTAAAACCAGATATGATGTCACTTTATCGGAATGGTGAAAAGGAAATTGAGCAAAAAGTCGCAGCCAAAGTTCATAATCTTCACTTGCGCTTAGGTCTCTGTCTTCAATAAATGGATTACTCAGCGCAATATCTCTTCGAACAATAACCGGATTACAGGCAAGATAGTTCCCGGTAATCAGGAAATCACGTTTTGATTTACTATCGAAAATTTTTGGAGTGATTTCCTCTGTTTTTGCGTTTTTGAAAGAATACGTAAGTGTAATGACCTCAGGAGAATTGTGCTGGTCAATCATTTCAAGAACAGTTTCTACATGATGAGGAAGCATTTCATCGTCTGAATCGAACCAATTCATGTAAGTTCCCTTTGCATGAGTTGTGCCTACATTTCTGGCTGCTCCGCGTTCAGAATTTTCAATTTTGAAATATCTGAAGTTATCTGCAAGGTACTTGGAAACAACAGTTTCTGTATCATCTGTACTTCCGTCGTCAATTACAATTATTTCATAATCATTGCTCGTTTGATTCAAAACTGATTCTATCGTCTTCTCAATTAAATGAGCACGATTGTAAGTAGGAATAACGATTGTTAGTTGCACAGACATTATGAAAGATAAACGTTCACCAATTGATCGATGTAAGTATCAAAGTTAAAGGATTGAACGGATTTTTTTCCGTTTTCGATAATTTGAGCTTTAAGTTTTGGCTCGTTCAATAGTCGGGTACAAGCGTTATAGATTTCTGTATCATTCATAAATGGAACAACAAGCGCATTGTATTCATCTTTAATAAACTCTTGAGCAATTCCGCTTAAAGTGAAAATGGAAGGAACTCCGGCTGCAAGTGCTTCAATGTACGTTTGTCCAAATGCTTCACAAGTTTCATTTATTGGAACATGAATGTAGATATCGAATAAGTTATAAAGATCGAAGCAATTGTGCTCAAAATTGACGACACAGAGATTTCTTTCGGGAATCAATTCCAGTTTTTCTTGAAGTCTGGAATCGTACTCATCATTATTTCTTTCTCCGAAAATGCAGAGTCTGGCATCTGGATAATCTTCAATAAGTTTCAGAAATGCGTTGATAATGTATTCTATTCCTTTTAGCTCCATCCATCTGGAAATGACTCCAATGACCGGGCTTTTTTTCTCTGGGTTGTATGACTCAAGTATTCTGTTGACTTCATCGATGTCCTTGTTTTCGAATCGTTCAAGATCAAAACCATGATGCACCAATTTTCGTTTACTTTCAGCTACTTGCTGCTCTTTCAATATGTTTGAGACATTATTGGAGACAGCTATAATTTGGGTTGAAATTTTATTTTGAATAGAGTCCAATACAGATTCTTTAAAATGTTTGGTCAAGGGTTTTCCAGAATGACGCGTATAGACTCTTTTTTTTATTCCTGACAGCCATGAAGCGGTTAACCCAACCCAATTGGCTTTTGAAAGATGGGTGTGAACTAATAAAGGATTTTCATGCTTTAAAATTCTACGTAGCTTCAAAATTGAACGAGTGGAGAAAATAAGCTTACCAACATTTAAATAGTATCTTTTGAAACCGTTGGTCTTCAAAAAAATATCGAGATGAGAGTTTTTGCAGCTGATGAGAACAAAAATCACTTCATAATTCAAATTTCTTAATGCGATGGCAGTTTGCTCGAAATAAACGGCTCTCTTAACATCAGAAATAACGTAGATTATTTTCTGCTTGATCTTATCCAGATTCTTTGTGCGGTAAAACTTAATCAGGTTTTTTTGATACACGGAGAAGTCGAAAAGCTCAGTAACGATCTTCTCACCGTTACTTTTCATTTTCTCTACGAGTTTGGTGTTTTCTAATGTCTCAAGAATTGCATCGGCAATAGCTTTTGGGTCTCGAAATGGGACCAAAAGTGCATGTTCTCTATGAACAACAAATTCGCTGGCAATACCACTTGAGGTAAAAACAGAAGGAATTCCTGATGCTAACGATTCAATATATGTTTGTCCGAATGCCTCACAAGTAGGATTTACCGGAGTGTGAACGTATACATCGAACAACTGGTAAAGATCAAAAACATTATTCTCGAAGGGTACAATACGTAGATTCCTTGACGGTATTTTGTGAAGATGATTGGAAAGTGCTTCATGATAATCTCCATGCCCTTGAGCACCAAATAAGCAAAGAATAGCGTTAGGATGTTTTTCCAGAATCAACACAAATCCTTCTATGATATATTGGATCCCTTTCCATTCCATCCATCTGGCAATCACTCCAATTACAGGCTGATTTTCATTTGGATTGTACGCTTTTTTTATTCGGGCAACTTCAGTCTGATCATTGTTGCTGAATCGTGATAATTCAAAACCATGATGAATGATTTCCCGCTTGTGTTGTGGTACTTTTTGTTTTGCTAACAACTCATCGATAACCTCTGAAATGGAAACGATACTAGTCGCCAGTCTGTTTTGGATATAATCAATTAGCCTTTCTTTCCACATTAAAGTCAAAGGTTCACCCGAATGACGCGTGTAAATTCTATTCGGAATGCGTTTGAGGTAAGAAGCCCATAAACCTATCCAATTAGCTTGTGCCAAATGACAATGTACAGTATCGACCTGTTCTTTTTTTAAGATCTTTCGAACCTTCAGAATATGTGGTAAAGACCTGCTTAGTTTCCCTGATTTAATCGTGTAATAGTTGAATTGGTTTTCCTTCAAAAATTCAACTAAAGCGCCATTTTCATAATTGATCACGATATAACAAACGTCAAAACCCTCGTCTCGTAAAGCAAGGGCTGTGTTTTCAAAGAACACGGCCTTATTGATATCGGATATGATGTAGGCGATTTTCATCAACACGAATATTTTTTTTGATAGAATCCAGCATTTAAAGCTTGACCAAGTAGCAATTTATAACACATGAAACTCAGTTTGTCTAACAGCTTTGATCTTTCCGAAAAAAACAAAACGCTTTTACACAATGTGTTTGTTAATCGTGGTGATTTGTATTTCCAATTATTGGGAATAAGAAC
>CAMLET010000149.1 GCA_946479125.1 uncultured Flavobacteriales bacterium | reverse complement strand
ATTTGTGATCCCCATTCAATCTTCTTTTTACCTGCCTCAATTTCATCTCTTGATTCTGCACGTTTGCGCAATTCAATTTCATAAAGTTGAGAACGTAATAATTGCATAGCCTTTTCTTTATTGGCTAACTGTGAACGCGACTCAGAGTTCTCAATGATAATTCCAGAAGGAGCGTGACGTAAACGAACAGCTGTCTCTACCTTATTTACGTTTTGTCCACCAGCACCACCTGAACGGAAAGTTTCAAAACTAATATCTGCCGGATTAATATAAATCTCAATCGTATCATCCACTGAAGGATAAACATAAACTGAAGCAAATGATGTCATGCGTTTTCCTTGCGCATTGTATGGACTCACACGAACAAGTCGGTGAATTCCATTTTCACCTTTTAAATATCCAAATGCGAATTCACCTTCAACTTCGAGCGTAACGGTTTTAATTCCCGCAACATCACCTTCCTGAAAGTTGAGCTCTTTTACTTTGTATTTACTTTTCTCAGCCCACATGATGTACATACGCATCAGCATTCCTGCCCAGTCACAAGCTTCCGTTCCACCCGCACCAGCAGTAATCTGGATAACCGCACTTAGCACATCTTCTTCACCGGAAAGCATGTTCTTCAATTCAACTTCGTCCAGAGTAGTTAACAACTGGCTGTAAGCTTCATCACAATCCGATTCCTCGGCTGCGCCTTCACGAACAAATTCCATTAAAACTTCAAGGTCATCTGCGCTTGACTTCAATTCTGTATAGGATTCAATCCAAAACTTCAAACCGCGAATGATCTTCATTTCGGCCTCCGCTTTTTTGGAATCGTCCCAAAAACCAGGATCTTGTGTTTTAAGCTCTGCTTCCTGCAATTGAAGTTGTTTTTCCGGAATCTTCAAATAGCTCGAAATTGCTTCAATACGTTGATTAACTTCCTTAAGCTGATCGTTGTTTATCATAAACCCAAAATTAAGAATTCTGAATGAAGTAGACTCATCACAGAAGAGAGAAGACGTTAGACTGAAAATTGATTAATGGGCTAGGAAAGAATTTACATTTCCATTATTATTCGTCTTTTGTCTAAAGTCTTTGGTCTTAAAGTCCAAAAATAATTACATTTGCTCGCAACTCGATAATCGGGTTTTTAAGTTGAATACAGAAATAAGAGAAAAATGAATATTCCTGCTGAATTAAAGTACACAAAAGAGCACGAGTGGGTGCGTGTTGAAGGCGATGTAGCTGTTATTGGTGTTACTGACTTTGCTCAAAGCGAGTTGGGTGACATCGTTTACGTTGAAATTGAGACTGTTGGAGAAACTTTAGACAAGGATGAGGTTTTTGGTTCTGTTGAAGCAGTAAAAACAGTTTCTGATTTGTTTATGCCGGTTTCTGGTGAAATTCTTGAGTTTAACGAAGGTTTGGAGTCGAATCCTGAAGCTGTAAATGCTGATGCTTACGGTGAAGGTTGGATGATCAAAGTGAAATTAACAAATCCTTCTGAAGTTGATGGATTAATGGACGCAGCTGCTTACAAAGCGTTGGTTGGTTAATTCTTCACAATTATAAAATATAATGAATCCTTTCCGCTTCGGTGGGAAGGATTTTTTGTTTATTTGTTCAAATACGAAACAGTTTTATGAAAAAGTATCTTTTCTTTCTTGGAATATTCACTTTGCTTATGTCATCGTGTACTCCAGTTACTTCAACCAATCTTCCTGGAAAAAAAATGGACGCGATTCCAAAGAATATGCGTGGAAAATATGAGTTGATCTATCCAGGTGAGATAGGGGCAATGATGGGGGATTCTGAAGACAAAACAATTGTTACATTGACGTCCGATCAAATGATCTTTAACGGTGCAGATGGTGAATCGATTAGTAAGTTGAATGATTCGTTGTTTATCACTAAAATTGGAAAACAGGTTTATCTTTCCATGGGAGCTGCGCCTGAGTTTAATGTTTGTAAAGTGGTAATGAAAGGAAAAGACATTGAATTTTATCCGATGTACAGTTCTGAATACCTTACAACCGACGTTTTAGCGCCTTATTTCTCGAACGTGGAAGAAGTAATTGGCGAACCTGATGCAGAAACCGGCGAACCAGGAATGTCAACGTTTAGAGTAACTATTGACGACAAAAAATTGGACTCTTATTTTAAAAGTGATTATCCAAGTAAGGATCCATTCAAATTGGTCAAAATCAAATAAAGAGAATCATTGATAGCGAAAGGAGTGCTTTCTTTTCAACATTATTAACAAAAGAGGGGGGATAGCTTAGCATTCCCCCTTTCTTTTGGCTAATTCTTTCATGTAATTTTGCAACATGAAGTCAATTTGGGTTCTTCTTATCTCCACATGTCTATCCGTGCTTTCTTATGCGCAGGTTTTGGATAACTCCAAAGGAGCGGCTTTCACTGACGTTCCGTACTTCAATACTCCCTTTATGAAAGCCTCTAAGATCAAAGAAATTAAAGGAAAGTATACCTTCAAAAAGCAGGGCGACATTATGCGCGAATCGAAGTTTGTTTATGTCTATACCTTTGATTCTTTAGGTCGATTGATAAGACAATATGAAACCGCTTCAGGTGACATCATATCGGATACAACTGTTCGCTTTTACATTTACGACGACAACGGGAATCTGCGTTGCAAGCGAATCAGTGAAAAAAGTGGATTCCTTTCAACGTATTATACGTACAACGATTTGAATCAGGTGATCAAGGAAGAAGTTTGGAGAGATATCGATACGCTTCACTCATTGCTGACTCCAGATATCAATAGAAGTTTGTTGTGGAATTCTGAAACCATGACTTACAACGTCTATAATGGAATGCACAAAAAGAAAATCCAGAATAGTTACGGGAACACCTATATGGAAGAAACCCGCTATTTTGATACTCTTGGATATTTGTCGAAAGTAGAAGAGATGTATACCATTACCAGAAATCAGTTAAACACTTTTTACACTTATACCAATAAAGGCTGGGTTGAATCGATTAAAACGTACAGTAATATTGATGAAGTTCCTGTGAGTGAATTTCGTTTTACTTACGACAAGTATGGAAACCTGAAATCGAAGGAAGAATACAAAAACGGAAAGTTTACAACGGAATATCAAGTAATTTATAGCGGTGATACAGGCTTATTGGCCAACATTCTCATCCGCGAAATAAGCACCAATTTCATTTCTATCATTCGCTTTGAGGAGCCCACTTTTTTTGAGTAACGGCTAACGCAAAGAGAATAGCGACATTAAAACCGCAAAGAAAGAAGGACGCAGAGATTTATCAGGCATTTTCTTGTCCATCCTTTACAACGAATAGCAAATTACAATTATCTATATTTCGCATGGGTAAAAATAACCTTTGCGCCTGCCTGTTGGCAGACAGGCTCTTCTTTCTTTGCGTTTAATAAAGTTAACACGCTAAACAAAAAAGTTCTGCGCTTTAGAGAAACAAAAAACCGTTACCAGAAAACTGATAACGGTTCAATATGATTTGTTTGAGATTAATCTCTGTAAACTCCAGCTTCAAACAACTTGCGGTTATCTCTAACCTCATGTTTCTTCATCAATGCTTGGCGTGATTGACCAATTGCCTGGCTTTTCAATGTTGAAAGCAATTGAGCTCTTTCTGCATTGTAATCTTTAGCGGCAGCAGCTTTTGTAGTCTTTTTAACCACAATTACATATACTCCAGATTTACCAACCAACGCTTTTGTAGTTGCTTTATCTTTCAATGCGAAAATTCTACCAATAATTTCTGGCTCATATCCTGCACCTTGAATACTTGGGTTTCCGAAAGAAACTTCAGCAGACATTACCTGAGTTTTGGATTTAGCAGCCAATTTCTTCAAGTTGTATGTTGATCCAATTTCTTTGATGAATTTGTTCGCTTTCTTTTCTTTGATTGCTTCAACACGCATTTTAGCATAACAATCCTCCAATTTCGGAACACCTTTTTCACAAATTGAACTGATAATTGCAATGATGTACCGATCCTTGTCATAAATTGGTGTACCACACAATTTACCAACTTCAGCATCTTCACCGAACGTTAATTTTAAGATTGCGTTTTGTGCCATCTTCGTTTGGAATCCTGATGCTTTTGGAGCCTCGTCAACCATTGTTAATGGACGTGCATATTTCTCTTCTTTCTTAGCGATAGTATCGAACAAGTTCAATTTCGCAATGATATCTGTTTTTGATTTCAATTTGTAATTGATCTTCGTCAACAAGTGAGAAGCATAAGCTTTTGTATCTTCTTTTGTCAATTCAGATGGGACAAGTGTTTTCTGAACGATAGCCAAAACCGGGTGTTTTGCAGATGTACGATCCAATACTTCGATAATGTGGAAACCAAAGTCAGTTTGAACAACATCGATAGTACCAACTGGTTTTTGAACTGAGAAATCAGCAAATGGCTTCACCATTTCGTTATCGTAGAAATCTTCGTAAACTCCACCTTTTTCTTTTGATCCCGGATCTTCAGAGAAACGTGTTACAAAGTCAGTGAAATTATCTTTGTTCACCACTTTCAAGATACTGTCCGCCTTAATTTTTGCTTTAGCAATTTTAGCATCGTCTCCTTTTTGAGCAGCAATCAAGATATGACGTACTTTAAGAGAGTAGTTATTGAAACCAATGATCTTAGCAATTCTTGTTGCGCCGTTGTCGTCGTAAGGACCAACAACCTGACCAATTGAACCCGTTTTGAAAACAGTATCCAACTGTGCTGGATATGTCATTCCTGGTTGTGCTTTTTGGTCACCTTGCATACGGAAAGATATATTCTTAGAGAATAATTTCATTCCTTGCTCATTGATTGGATCCGAATTCGTTACAACGAAAGCTGAATCATCTTTTGAAGCTGCGAAGATTCTTTTTAATGAATCCATTGATCTGTTGAACGACTTGATGTCTTTCTTAGATGGCTCCAATGCGATATCGAAATAACGAATAGTTCTTCCTGCCAATACTTCGTATTCTTTTTCTTCTTTGTGCTTTTCGTAGAACGCTTGAATTTCTTTTTCTGAGATCTTAATATCAGCGTCTGGAATGTCACGGTAATTTTTGATAACGAAAGAAATAGACTTCATGTCTTTTTGAGCCTTGTATTCGTTTTTCGCTTCAAGAGTTGTAACGTACATACCTTGATTCAAGATTTGGTTGTATTTCTCCTGAACACGTGCATTGCGGATTCTGTCTTTCGTTTTCTTCCAATCAGCAAGTTCAGCACCTTTCAAAGCTTCTTTCGTATCAAGGAATTTTTGGAACTCCTGAGATTTGAATTTTCCTGTAGCAGGATCAGAGAAGTTTTGCTGAATATCGCTCATCAATGTAAATCCTTTTTCACCAAACAGGTAAGCATTGAATTCATTATCTGAAACAGCTAATCCAAGAGCGTCATATTCTTTCGCCATGATCAACGAGTCAACAACCATATTCCACGCTTTGTCTTCTGAAGCTTCACGCTGCATTTCGTCGTATGGTCTTTGTTGTTGCTGAGAAGCCATCTCATCTTCACGAGTTACTTCAGCTCTTTTACGATCAAATATTTGTCCGTCAACAGCATCACCTTGAATAGTTCCGATATTTCCTGTAGTAGTGTTCGTTCCAAGAATATCAAAGAAACCTTGCGCGATGAAAAGGACAAGAGAAAGTCCTAAAACTCCTACTAAAAGGTATTTGCCTCTTTCTTGGATAGTACCAATAATTGCCATGTGTATTTTTTCTTTAAGGGTGCGAATATAATTAGATGAACTGACAATTCAAACAATCACTGAGATAATCCGAATGTTTTCTGTGGATTAGGTTTTTGAAACCCAAAATCTAAAATGTAACTTTATGCGTAGATGAGAAAAACCATTAAGATGAAATTAATAGCATTAGCAGTATTAGGATTTGTTTGTTTCTCTGCTTGCTCTCAGCAGGAAGGGGTTCATTCAAAGGTAGTTGCGCCGAAATCGGCATTGGATAGTTCTCAGGTGGCATATTTTGCTTCGGGGTGTTTTTGGTGTGTTGAAGGTGTGTACGAAGAAGTTGAAGGAGTTCTTGAAGTAGAATCAGGATATGCAGGTGGACAAACCATTGATCCAACTTATGAAGATGTTAGTACCGGAACAACCGGACATGCGGAAACAGTGAAAGTTTATTATGATCCAACCAAGGTTTCTTATAAACAGTTGGTCGAAGTTTTCTTTGGTTCGCATGATCCAACAACATTAAATTCACAAGGACCTGACTCAGGAACACAATACCGTTCTGCCGTTTTTTATCAAACAGATGAAGAACTAAAGATTATCAACGATTATATTGCTGAATTGAAGCGTGATTTGTACAAGAAAACACCAATTACAACAGAAGTAAGCAAGCTGAAAGATTTCTACAAAGCGGAAGCTTATCATCAGGATTACGAACGTTTACACCCGAATAGTGGATACATTCAGGGAGTTTCAAAACCGCGTTTGGAGCGTTTTAAAAAAGCATATCCGCAGTACATCAAGAAGAAATAATCTCTTGACTTAGGATTCTAAATCGCAAAATTCAATGAAAATAGCAGGAATTGGAGTCGATTTATGATTCCAATTCCTTGTATACTTCTTCCAAACTCTTTAGCGGAAGCGAGCAATTTCCATTGGCACAAACACGAAAAGTTTCTTCATCGGTATAGGAAAGCAAAATGAAGGGTGAAACCAAATCTTGTACTTCTTTGAACTGGGTTTTTGGAACTTCTATTTTACTGATTCCATTTTGTAAACGAAGTAGTAAAAGTGCCCAATTGGAATAGCCTGATCCATACATTTCCATTCCATCGGCAACGTTCATCAGCATTTGTTTGGCTTGAAGTTCAAAATCATATTTGTCAACCAGATAACTTAAGGTCAGTAAATTCTGAGCCATTGTTCCATTAGTTGATGGAATCACATTATCGTTCAATTCCATTTTTCTGGCAATCAATTCTGTTTCATGAGAAGTGAAAAAGTACATGGTTGTTTTTTCATCGTAGAACAACTCTCTTGATTTCTCCTCCAATTGAACGGCAGATTCTAGCCATGTTTTATCAGCAGTAATTTGATACAACTTCAACAATGCTTCGATAACAAAAGCATAGTCGTCTAAAAATCCATCAATGAACGATTTTTCGTTTTGTCGAGTATGCCATAATCGACCGTTCTCTCCGAGTTGATATTTTTTGATCCAGCGACCAATTTCCATTGCCAGTTTCAGGAACGATTCGTCTTCCAATGCCAAATAGGCTTCCAGCAAGCCGGTAATTGTCATGGCGTTCCATGCGGTCAAACATTTCGTATCCGTTCCAGGCTTGATTCTTGAATTTCTTGTTCCGAGAAGTAGATCCAAAGCCAGTTGAATAT
>CAMLET010000148.1 GCA_946479125.1 uncultured Flavobacteriales bacterium | reverse complement strand
CTGTTTCGTTATCAATAGTTTGAACTATGGTTTAGGAGAACCTATGACATATTTCGATGAACAAACGGGTGAAGAATATACTGTGGAAGCTACCCCAAAAGTTCGTCAGGAATTTGTGATGTTGGGTTACAACATGGAAGAATATGCAAAATATGGTTTCATAGATGCAAATGCAAATGTCATTGAACCGCAGTTTGATTCCATTACAGATGATATGGATTTCATTGTTCAGGAAGCGCCTGAACGAATTATACTGACCTGGAAAAATGGTAAATGCGGAGCTTACAATCTGGACTTCGGATTAATCTCACAACCAGTTTTCGATTCCATATTGAAGTTCGATTTTGATGACTACACAAAAATGAGTCGCGCTAAAATAGCGGGTAAGTACCAATTCATTTCTGCGCAAGGGAAAAGGTTTGTTGGAACCAATTTTGAACCTACTTTCTTCAAAGAAAACGGAAAAATGGGAGCGAAGGAGTATACCTATGTTGATGACGAAGAAGAGTTAACGGTTACTATTCAACCTTTGTACAAGGACCTGAATACAAATAGTGAATTACCATACATGATTGAAGCTCAGAATGCAGAAAAGAAATTCGGATTGCTTCATCTGGAAACGGGGGACACTCTGATTCCTTTCAATTTCACGAAGCTACTACCGAAAGACGAATATTACGGGTATACGGAAAATGATCATGGGTATTATTACGAAGTATATAACAAGAAGAATATAGGACTGTACGAGATTGCATCAGGAAATTCAATTCCTGCGGTTTATACAAGCGTACATCCTGGTTACAACTCAGATGCTGATGTGGATTTGTTTTACGTACACAACGATGAAGGAAAAGTGGGATTGTACTCAAGAAATTTGATAAAATTACTTGACTGTGAATACGATGGAATTACTGTTCAGTATTTGAATGACTATAGATTAATCTTCGCAACAAAAGGCAATAAAGTATATGCTTTCAACTATATGTTCAATCAGGTTTACAATTTGAATCCGAAGAAATGCGAATTTGATTTTGTTGTTGGAACGGTTGGATACCGCAAAACAAATCCAGGTTATGATGCTTTTGATATCCCAAGTTTTGAATACTTAGGGAGTACGAATAAAATTTCATTATTGACTGTTACTGAATCCGAAGAAATGGAGTTGGCAGAGAAGAACGGAACACTTGCCATTAGAGATGAGGAAACAGGTAAAGATTTTATTTCGGGATTGCGTTTAGTGGAATTTATGGATGGTGAAAGCGTTATCACGTTCGAGAATGGAGTCACTTACTATCAGAGTATTTACAATAAGAAATCAAAATACCCGGCATCATCATGGTAAGTCTATCACATCTTCAAAAAGTCCTGACTTGCTTGGTTCTGACATTAAGTTCAATTTGCACTGCTCAGGCTCAGGAACTAACTACATTCAGAGAAAAGAATTTGTACGGCTATAAACGTGGAAACAGTATTGCAATTCCTGCAAAATTCAATTATGCTGCTGATTTTCATAACAATCGGGCAGCGGTTCTTCTCAATAAAAAATGGGGATATATTGATGAAAAGGGAAATTTAGTCATTCCGGCAGAAATGGATCGTGCTGAAAATTTTCAATACGGATTTGCACGTTTCTACCAAAATGGAAAGATCGGATTGATGGACACCTTGGGGAAAAAGATTGTTCCTGCCATTTGTGATAAGATCGATACATGGGATGGAAATAGATGGGATTTAAAAAGCGGAAAAGAGGAAGGACACTTTTTGTTGGAGTCGCAGTTGTATATTCCACCCGTATATAAATCTATTGACAGGAATGAGAATTTCATTGTTTGCGAAACTACGAATAATCACTTCGATATCTATCTGCGAAATCTGGATACGAAAACTGTTATAAGAAATGTGGAGCAAAAACCGGTTATGACCAATTATTACAACACCATTTATTGCGATATAACCTTGAACGGAAAGACCGAGATCATTGATCAATCTGCAAAAGTGATTTCCGGTAAATACAACGGAATTTCGATGGTAAACGTGAATGTAGATCACAAAATTGGAGAAAGCTCAAAATATTACAGCCAGGTTTACTTACTTCAATTGGGAGAAGATACTGAGAATGTTTTTGACGTAGAGGGAAATGAAATTCCATCAAAATTTCACCTCTTTTTTGATGAAAATTATCAATTTACGGATGCTGTTTATACAGATTTCGCTGCGGATGAAGGAAACTACGGCATCACGATAAGAAAGGATAGTTTACCCGGACACTTTGATGACAGTGGAATACTGATTTTCTCGAAGTATTGCAGAGAAGTGCAAAGTGGAGATTACGCTTTATTGTATTATAAAGATAATTCGGTAGATATTGTGAAATATCAGTATTCTTTTGCATCCGATGTGACTTTAACTGATACAATTGTTAAATACCATTTTCCGTATGCTGAAAAAGTGCTCATTGGTGATTCCATTAAAAATTTCACTAGTGAGGTAATCTCTGAATACTTTGAATTTACTCATCGTGCCGAAGGACTTTTCCAGATTAGAAATGATTCTGGAGAATATGCCCTCTTTCAGGCTGATCGTGGAGTGTTTCTTACACCTTTTTCTCCAAAATCTAAGATGGTAATGGCCTATGAAAGTTTCGATCATCTTTTTCTGGTGTATCAGGAGTCCGATGGTTCATTGCATTTTTCTTTGGACGGGAATATCTCGGAAAAACCCATTGATAAATTCGAAAATTTGAATGGAAATTACCTGATTTACTATCAGGATGGAACGAAAGAATTGTTCCGTGTTCGAGCGAATACCCGTATGATTATTCCCGAAAAATATGGACTCCTGGATGGAAGAAGAGTGTATAATTACATGCTTGCTGAGGAGATGAAGAAAACAGATTGGAACTATGATGATTCCTGGTTTCAATTCAATTTCGATTTAATCGTTGTTTATGACATTGATAAAAAGGACGGGTTGTATGGTTTTATTACTAAATCCAATACTATTGTTGAACCCCGTTTTTGTGAAATCGAACCATTGATAGAGTATTCACCGGAACAGAGAAATCATATTGTTCAAACGAGAATTGGAGATAAATTCGGATGGTATAATTACGATCATGATGTCTTTGTGGAATGTAAGTACTACGAGCGTTTCAATGAAGTGATGTTGAGTGGAAGTCAAAATGCAATAGAACTGGATTCAACACTCTGGATGTCTGTATTTGGAACACCTTTACCTCGGTATAACATTGAGTACGACTTTTATAATGGTAAGTACGCGGGTGTTGCATCTGAAAATTCAGAGCAGGAAGAACCGGTTTTAGATACCATTGTTCCACCCGTTTTTGTGTCGGTTGAAGCATTGGATAACAATATTTACCTCGTAAAAAACAAAAAAGGATTATTTGGCCTTTACAATTCATTCGGTGATTGTATACTTGAACCAAAATACAGCAGTATAACCGAGTCAGAATCAATGCCTTTGGACCAGCGCTTTTATATTTTTGAAGAAGGTGGAAAAAAGGGTATTCTCGAAACCAAATATTGGGTGCAAACACCTGCAATTTATGATGATATCATTTTTAAAGTTTTGGAGAATAATCTCCATGACGACATTCGTGAAAACGAACTAGTAATTATTGTAAAAGAAGGTTCCAATATCTCAACACTGTCCAATGAACTGTCTCCACTACAATCTGGTTTTGATTTCATTCTTCTATTCGATGACTATGATAGGTCTGCATTCGTAAAAACGGGTGATAAACTGGGATTGGTAGATTATCTCTCAAATGATGCTCCCGATCTTAAGCGGCTTACAAAAGAATTCGATTTTATTTTTGATGGCTACGGTTATTTGAAAACAGGTGATTCTTTGAAACAGTACGATCTGTACTCGATGGCTTACGTGGGAGTTGTTGCCGAACCTGAATTCAGAGGTTATTTTCCTAACGCACAATTGATCTTTAACGGGAAGACTGTTGAGTTTGTGAACGGGAAGAATAGAAAAGTAATTTGGTCAACAACCTCACGCTTCATACAAACTAGTGAAGGTGGATGGATTACCTTCTTTGAAAACGAGCAATTACAAATCTTCAATACCAGAACCAAGAAAATCCAAAATTACTATGAAAACAATTAATATCATTTGCATGTTGCTGATCGGGATGACAGCGTTTGCTCAAACCAATTTTTCAAGTGCATTTCCGGTTCAATGGAAAACGAACATTGGCGTTACAACCTACCGCACAAACATGGTTTTTCAGAACGGTAGTATTTTTATTGGTTCCAACGGTATTGACCGCAATTTACGATTGGATTCTCTGGATGGAGCGTACAAAATCGATGGAAAAACCGGTAAAATTCAGAAGCAGTATGCTTCACCTTTGGCTGGTGATAACGATGTAACCGGTGTTGCCGTTGATGGAAATCGCTTGTACTGTGGTTCTGATAACTACGATTTCTATTGTTATGACGTAACAACTGGTGTTGAGCTTTGGAAATTTGCAACAGAATACGATGTGGAAAGTGCTCCCGTTCTAGCCGATTTTAATGGTGATGGAAAGAAAGATGTTTTCTTTTCGGTTGAACAGTACGGATTTTATGCCTTGAATGGAATTGATGGGAGCGTGCTTTGGAAAAACGATTCCATTTCATCTCACAACGGAAATACATCAGGATTGGCAGTTGACATCAACAATGATGGTGTTTTGGATGTGGTTACTGCTGTTCGTGGAACTCCAAATTCAGATGATCGGGCTGGTTTTAAAATGGCGCATTACGGTGATTATCACGCTGCGATCAATGGAAAAGATGGAACGTTTCTTTGGGTTTGCGAAACAGGAGCAGGAATCAATTCTTCTCCTTTCTTAACCAAAATTGGAGGAACACAATACATTGCAGCATTAGACACTTATGGTGAATTTCATTTGATCGACTTCAACGGGAAATCTGTTTTCGCTAATAATTTTGGATACGGACATTATATGTCGCCTGTTGTAAGCTCCAAAGGAATGTTGTGTATAGGAAGTAGTGTAATTGATGTCAATCAAAATGTTTGGGGAGAGTTTGAGTATGAAAATTCTCAGGGCGAAATAGTGAAATACTTTTCGTTCAATGAAAATGTTCAGTTTTTTGATTACCAGAAGGCCCTTCAAAATGTGGAAGGTTCAACTACCGCTTCTCCCGTTATTGCTGATGTTATGAGCCGTGGAGTTTGTCAGATTGTGGTTCCTACCGAAGATGGTTTTGTCTCACTCATAGACGAAAATGGAAAAAATCCGAAAGTGTACAAATTACCTGCCGGGTGTGAAGCTTCATTCATGGTTGTTGATGTAGATGGCGATGGAAAACTGGAAATTCTGGTTGCAGACCTTCAGGGATATCTAACGTGTTATAGCACCAATTCGAAAGGCAAAGTGGATGTCAGAGGATTTAGAAATTAAATAGTTATGAGTTATGAGTGAGTAACTCGTAACGCATAACTGGTAACTCATAATTCTACTTTGTTCATTGTTGGCTTACTATTTGCTAACTGCGTGTACATTTATTGCAATTACTAGTTATGAAGAAGATACTTTTATTCAGTTTATTAGCCCTTTCATTTGGGTTTTCAATCTCTTGTAAAAAGAAAAAATACGACAACAGCAGTGCACCACGTTTGAATGCTTTTGTTGAAGCATCGTTCGATGAGATGACAAACATGTCCGATCAGGCAATCACTGGAAACATGGTTTACTACAAAATGGATCTGGTTACTGTTATTTACGCCGATAAAGTTTCTAGCCAGGAGCCAGTTGCAAAAACAGATTGTAATGTGGTTATTACTATTGACACTGTGAGTTCTCCGAAATCAATTACAATTGATTGGGGTTCTTCCAACTGTACATGTAACGATGGAAAACAACGCCGAGGAAAGATCATTACAACGTTTACTGGTTCGTACTACGCAGCTGGAACAGTTATTACGCACACACCTGTAAATTACTATGTGAACGACAATAAAATTGAAGGAACGAAGACGGTTACCAATATGGGATTGAATGCGAGCAGTCAGCCGTATTACAATGTTTCAATCAACGGAACTGCTTCAATGTCCAGTGGAGAAATCATTCATTACACTTCTTCTCGTGTAAGAACATTCACAAACGGTTACAACACATTGTCAGTTTTCATTGATGACCAATACGACATTACCGGAACAGCAAGTGCAAACGTAGAAAACGGCGATAGTTACGACGCTGAGATCACTTCTCCACTTCACGTAAAAGTAGGTTGTCCGTACATTACAAAAGGAAAATTAAACATTACACCATCAGGTAAACCAACCCGTGTAATTGACTACGGAGATGGAACCTGTGATGGTACACTCACTATTACAGTCAATGGTAAAACATATACTGTAACAGTTTAATTATACAACCAATACAAAGCAGGAATGGTCGAGGCAAACTTCGGCCATTTTTAGTTTCTCATGAAACATAATCTTCTATTTCACCATCCGCCGCTGCGAACACAGATTTATTGCGAGCCTACAGGACTCGCTCTTCTAAGGCTACTGGTAAATAAAAAATGTCGGCATAGCCGACATTAAATATGTTTGTAAAGGTTATCGAGCGTAGCCGAGATAAAATTACTTCATCAACTCTGCAACCAACTTATCCGCAGAATATCCTTCCGCTTCTGCACGGTAATTACGTACAATTCTGTGACGCAATATAGGTGCTGCAACAGCTTGGACATCTTCAATATCCGGAGACATTTTTCCTCTCAAAGCTGCATGACATTTCGCTCCAACAATAAGGAATTGTGATGCACGTGGTCCAGCTCCCCAGGAAATGAAATCCTTCGTCAATTGTGGCGCCATCGGATTGTCTTTTCTGGTTTTTGCAACCAATTTCACAGCGTATTCCAATACGTTATCCGCAACAGGAATACGACGAATCAATTCTTGATAGTTCGCAATTTGTTCACCGTTTAAGATCGGTTGCAACTGAATTTTGGTATCGCTTGTCGTACTTTTTACAATTGCCAATTCCTCAACATAAGATGGATAATCAACCCAAATGTTGAACATAAAACGGTCTAACTGAGCTTCAGGCAAAGGATAAGTTCCTTCTTGCTCAATCGGGTTTTGTGTTGCTAATACGAAGAATGGATGTGGCAATGTATAAGTTGTTCCTGCAGCAGTTACTCTTCTTTCCTGCATCGCTTCTAAAAGAGCTGATTGCGTTTTAGGAGGAGTTCTGTTGATCTCATCTGCAAGAATGATATTGCTGAACAAAGGTCCTTTAATGAATTTGAACTGACGGTTTTCATCCAAAATTTCAGATCCAACAATGTCAGAAGGCATTAGATCGGGTGTAAACTGAATTCTGTTGAATGATAATCCAAGCGTTTCAGA
>CAMLET010000147.1 GCA_946479125.1 uncultured Flavobacteriales bacterium | reverse complement strand
TGCAGCATTTACCTGAGCTAACTTATTGATATAATTTGGATCGGCTTTTTCAAGAGTGATCTCGAAAACATTTCCTTTTACCTTAAATCCTTTAACCGATTTACTTTTCCCTTCAAAATAAGCACGAGCACCTTCTACCTGAGTTCCAAATAACGAAACATATGCCCCGCTTGCACTTCCCTTTTCATTTGGTTTACAAGCCGATTCAAAAGAAAAGAGCACATCTTCAGGAGTCATCAGTCTATCATCATCCGAACCAAAAGATTTGTGTGGGTGGAACATTACATCTTTACGCAGTGTAAAAGAATAAATTCTTCCGTCTGCAGAAACCGACCATTTTTCAGCCAATCGGGGTTGAATAGATAAATCACCCGGATTAAAACAAACCAATCCTTCAGCAATTTGTGTTACCACCATTGCGGAATAATTATCAATAATATCTTTTGGAACGTAAGACGTTGGTTCTTCATCCAGACACAATTTAAAGCTTCCACCGGCATGTTCAAATTGCGGCTTATCATCAGATGAACACGCAGAAAGACCAAGAATAAGGAGAGAAACGCAGAAGAATTTTTGGATCATAGTTCTTTATTGTTGATATACAAGTTTAATAAAAATACTTCACTCTGACTGTCAAGTTTTTATATCGAATTTGAGGTACAATACATAAGTAAGTGGTCAAATATAATAATCTGTTTTCGACGAACTACAATATTAATGCGATTGAAGTTCATATAAACACTTCGAAATTAACAAGTAAAGAAAATAAAATACCTTGGAAAATTTGTTTTTGTTGAAAAAGAGAATTATACTTGCCCCTAGTTTTAGTGTCAACTAGACAAATGAAAAGACCAATACAACTATTATTTGCCCTATTTGTGGCTATTCTGGTAAGTTTCCAGTCTTTCGGTGCATTATCGATTGAAGGAAGCTATCAGGGTAAAAATTTGTACGTACAAAATCCAATGGATGGTGACGGTTTCGGTTTCTGTGCAACAAAAGTTACCGTTAACGGTGACGTTATGCCAGGAGGTTGTGCTTCAAGCGCATTCGAAATCGACTTCTCTTTGTTTAACGTAGAAATTGGAGATCCAGTGTTCATTGTAATTGAACATAACGACGGATGTAAACCAAAAATCTTGAACCCAGAAGTACTTCTTCCAAAGTCGACTTTCAAAGTCACAGAGATGAAGTGTGGAAGCACGGGAACATTGACTTGGAAAACAACCGATGAGCAAGGAAAACTTCCTTTCATTATTGAGCAGTACCGCTGGAACAAATGGGTTCAGGTTGGTGAAGTTCAAGGAAAAGGAATTCCGGGAACAAACTCGTATGAATTTCAAGTAACGCCGCATTCAGGTGAAAACACAATTCGTGTAGTTCAAATTGACCATAGTGGTGCACCAAGAACTTCAAAGACTGTGAAATTCACATCTACGATTGCAACGGTTAGCTTTAGTCCGGTCAAGGTGAAAACCGTAATTAACTTTACATCTAATGGTAAACCGGTTGAAACGAGATACGAAATCTACGATGCTTACGGAAACATTGTAAAGAAAGGTATTGGTAGCTCTGTTCCTTGTGGAAACCTTCAAAAAGGAGCTTACTACATTAACTTCGATAATAAAGAACAAAAGTTCTTCAAAGGATAAGATCCTTATAAACGTTTTAAAACCCTGGTATCTCGACTCCGCTCGATGACCAGGGTTTTTTATTTCTAGGAATTACTATTAATTTCGCTTTATGATGAACAAAATAGAGCATATCGGAATTGCCGTTTCTAATCTGGATGAAGCAATTGCGACCTACACAGAATTACTTGGAGCTCCATGCTACAAAAAAGAAGGTGTGGAAAGCGAAGGTGTAATGACCGCTTTTTTTCAGGTCGGTGAATCGAAGATTGAATTATTGGAAGCAACAAACGAGAATAGCCCGATTGCTAAATTCATTGCAAAAAAAGGAGAAGGAATTCACCACATTGCATTTGATGTAACAGATATCAACGCATCAATGAAAGAACTCGCTGACAAAGGTTTTACGCTTTTAAATGAAGTTCCAAAAAACGGCGCAGATAATAAACTCGTAGCTTTTGTTCACCCGAAAACCGCGAATGGCGTTCTGGTGGAATTGTGTCAGGAGAGATCTTAAACACATAGTCACATAGCTTTTTCACATAGAGCACATCAGTTCCGTATGTATGTTTTAATCAAAATCAATTATTGGGTATTTACCAAATTACAAACTATGGTTTCTATGTGTTTTTCTATGATTCTATGTGTTTCAAAACATCACGCACGTCCATTCCCTTTTCCAAAAACAGGGTTTGTAATCCGGCTTGCTTAGCACCAACAATATGTTGTGGAGAATCGTCAATGAAAAGCGTTTTTTCAGGAATCAATCCGTTTTCGTCTATAACCCTTTGAAAACACTCCACATTTGGTTTTCTCATCCCCATTTCGCAAGAGAAATACGTTTTTTCGAAATACTTTTCCAAATAACCGTGTCCAACTGATTTTTTCAATGCTGAACGCACGGCAGTTACATGTAAATCGTTCGTATTACTCAATAAAAAGATGCGTTTTGTCTTGCTGAACTCATCTAGCCAAGCCATTCTTTCTGCGGGAAAATCAAGGATCATGGCATTCCATGCATGAACCACCTGATTGGCATTTACACCTTGTGGAAGTTGATCGAGCAAACGATTTACGAAATGAAATGGACTCACCTTACCAACCTCAAACTGATCAAATAAATCCGTTTGACTTAGCTGAGAGTAAATTGCAGTGAAATCAGTAATCCCCAATTTCTTGAAAGCTTCTTCAGTAAGAGAATAATCTAAATTCAACAGAACTCCTCCCAAATCGAAAATGACAGCGTCAACACTTTTTTCCATGTTACAAAAGTAGTATCTTGTTTCTATGTCAGAACTTCCGCAAAACATAAATGAACTGAATCCGTCAAACCTGGAGTTAATTATTGCATTGAAAGAACAGATCAGCAATGATCTGGCTAAAGTTGGTAATTATCATTTTGACGACAACGGATTCCGTCTGGACAACTGGGTTTCAAGGCTTCGGGACGTACTTTCAAAAATGAGTGATCATGAACTAAATCATTTCCAATATGTGGTTGATCTACCCGAGAATTGGAGTCGGAATATTAAACAATCTGAAAATCCTTTAGAAGAACTTTCACTTGCCATTTTGCAACGGGAATGGCAGAAAGTTTATTTCCGTATTAAGTTTGCTTAAGGCGCAAGTTGTGGTTATTTGAACAAACATGTCTTTTTATCGAATTTTCTCGCTTTCTGAGGTCAGCAATTCCTTTTATTTATCTTAAATTTACGCACCATTTTAGTGCACAAACATGGATAATATATCATATGTGGGAAATGCAGATGTAAATGCAATAGAGCATCTGTACAAATCTTACTGCCAAGACCCTGAAAGCGTGGATATTGGGTGGAAAAAATTCTTTGAAGGATTTGATTTCGCTCGTATGAACTACGAAGATGGAGGGGCAATTCCAGAAAATTTTCAGAAAGAGTTTAAAGTAATCAACCTGATTAACGGTTACCGTACCAGAGGTCATTTGTTTACTAAAACAAACCCTGTTCGCGAGAGAAGAAAGTACGAACCAACTTTGGACATTGAAAACTTTGGTTTAGAGCAAAGCGATCTTGACACTGTTTTTCAAGCTGGTGAACAAATTGGAATTGGTGCCGCAACTTTGCGTGACATCATTACTGATTTGGAACAATGTTACTGTCAATCCATTGGTATCGAGTACATGTTCATGCGTGAACCGGATCGTTTGGAATGGTTTAGAAACAGTATCGAGGTAAAAAATCGTCCAAAATTCGATCAGGAACGCAAGCACAAGATCTACAGAAAATTGGTTCAGGCTTCTAATTTCGAAGCTTTCCTTGGAAAAAAATACGTTGGTCAAAAACGTTTCTCTGTTGAAGGAGGCGAAGCTTTGATTCCGGCTTTAGATGCTTTGGTTGACAAAGGAGCAAGCTTAGGAGTTGAATATTTCGTAATGGGAATGGCTCACCGTGGTCGTTTGAACACATTGACAAATATTTTCCAAAAAAGACCGCAGGATATTTTCTCTGAATTTGAAGGAAAAGAGTTTGATTATGACGGAGCTTTTGATGGCGACGTTAAATATCACCAGGGATATACAAGCAGTATTACTTCTAGTGCTGGAAAAGAAGTTGGTTTAACACTAGCTCCAAATCCATCTCACTTAGAAGCTGTTGACCCGGTTGTTCAGGGAATTGCACGTGCAAAACTGGATAACATATACAAAGACGAAGACAAAGTTTGTCCGGTAATGATTCACGGAGATGCAGCTGTTGCAGGTCAGGGAATTGTTTACGAAGTAATTCAAATGGCTTTGCTTGATGGTTACCGTGCCGGAGGAACAATCCATATTGTGGTGAACAATCAGGTTGGATTTACTACCAATTTCCACGATGCACGTTCATCTACTTACTGTACAGATGTTGCAAAAACGACTTTAACACCCGTTTTCCATGTGAATGGTGACGATGTTGAAGCGGTTATTCAAACCATAGAAATTGCAATGGAATATCGTCAGAAATTCCACCGCGATGTATTCATTGACTTGCTTTGTTACCGTAAATACGGACACAACGAAGGAGATGAGCCTAAATTCACGCAGCCAACGCTTTACAACATTATTGCAAAGCACCCGAATCCAAAAGACATTTACCTGAAGCAATTGCTTGCCGAAGGAAGTATCAATGGAGAACAGGCGAAGAAAATTGAGGATGAATACAACGATTTCCTTGAAAACGAGTTTGAAACTGCACGTAAGAATGAAAAAGCAATTGTTTGGGATTTCTTAAGTGAAACATGGAAAGGGTTCCGTCACAGTACTTTGGCTGATTTTGATCAAAGTCCTGAAACCGGAATCTCCAAAGAGAAATTATTGGAGCTGGGCAAGAAATTGGCTACGCTTCCTGAAGGAAAGAAATACTTCCGTAAAATTCAGAAGATCTTTGATGATCGCCTTTCAGCAATTGAAGGAAACAATCTGGATTGGGGATCGGCTGAAATGTTGGCTTATGCTACATTGTTGGTTGAAGGAAAACCAGTTCGTGTTTCCGGACAAGATGTTGAACGCGGAACTTTCTCTCACCGTCACGCAGTTGTAAAATGTGAAGACACAGAAGAAGAAATCATCACATTGAACAATCTTTCGGGCGATCAGGCACCGTTTACCGTTTACAACTCACTGTTGTCAGAATACGGAGTTCTAGGTTTTGAATACGGTTATTCATTAGCTACACCAAATACGTTAACTATTTGGGAAGCACAGTTTGGCGACTTCTTCAACGGAGCACAAATTATGATTGACCAGTTTATTACTGCCGGTGAAGACAAATGGTCGTCTCAAAGTGGTTTAACAATGTTGTTGCCTCACGGTTACGAAGGTCAGGGAGCTGAGCACAGTAGTGGACGAATGGAACGTTGGTTACAGCAATGTGCTGATGAAAACATTCAGGTAGTAAATACTTCTACTCCGGCAAATCATTTCCACTTGTTGAGAAGACAATTGGAGCGTCCGTTCCGTAAGCCTTTGGTTGTATTTTCTCCAAAAATGTTATTGCGTTATCCTGCGGCAACATCTACATTGGAAGAAATGGCAACTGGTCGTTTCCAGGAAGTCATTGACGACGCTTCAGCTGTTAAAGGAAATGTAGACACTGTTGTTTTCTGTTCGGGTAAATTCTACTACGAAATGAGCGAAAAAGCTCAGGAAATGGGTGTTGACAATATGGCTTTTGTTCGTGTTGAACAATTGTATCCTTTACCTCAAAAACAAATCGAAGACATTATTGCAAAATACAACGCTAAAAACATTGTTTGGGCTCAGGAAGAACCAGAAAACATGGGAGCGTGGACTTACATTGCAATGAAATTACGTCACATTCCATTCATTGGAGTTTGTAGAGGTTCATCGGCTGCAGCTGCAGAAGGTTCTAAGAAACTTCACGAAAGAAGATTGAAACAATTGTACAGCGATTTATTCCAATTCGCAAAAGTTAAAGCATAATAATATTACAGAGAAGATATGTCAGTATTAGAAATGAAAGTACCAAGTCCGGGAGAATCAATTTCAGAAGTAGAAATTGCAACTTGGTTGGTAGCAGACGGAGATTACGTAGAAAAAGACCAGGCAATTGCCGAAGTTGATTCAGACAAAGCAACATTGGAACTTCCTGCTGAACAAAGCGGTGTTATTACATTAAAAGCTGCTGAAGGCGACGTAGTAAAAGTTGGACAAGTAGTTTGTTTAATCGATACTTCAGCTGAACGTCCAGCGGGTTCTGCAGCTCCAGCGACAGAAACTGCTGCACCAGTAGCCGATGCTTCGACTAGCGCTCAACAACCAATCGCTACAGAAGAGAAAAAGGCTGAAGCTGCACCAGTTCCAAATCCGGGACCTGCTTCAGACTCTTATGCAAAAGGAACACCATCTCCGGCAGCTGCGAAAGCTATTGCTGAAAACAATATCAATTCTGGTAAGATCAACGGAACAGGAAAAGACGGTAGAATTACGAAACAGGATGTAATTGCTGCTATGGCTGCGGGAATTCCAGCTGATGCAACTCAAGGTTGGGGCGGAACTCGTGATCAAAACCGTGAAAAAATGTCGATGCTGCGTCGTAAGATCGCGGAGCGTTTGGTTTCTGTAAAGAACGAAACTGCGATGTTGACGACTTTCAACGAAGTTGATATGAAACCAATCATGGATTTGAGAGCAAAGTACAAAGACCAGTTCTCGAAATTCCACGAAGTGAACTTAGGATTCATGTCGTTCTTTACGAAAGCTGTTACTGAAGCATTGAACCTTTTCCCGGCTGTGAATGCACAGATCGATGGAAACGAAATGATCTTCCATAACTATGCTGATGTTGGTATTGCTGTTTCTTCTCCAAAAGGATTGATGGTTCCGGTTGTTCGCAATGCAGAACAAATGAGTTTGGCTGAAATTGAGCGTGAAATTAAGCGTTTGGCAATCAAAGCTCGTGATGGAAAAATTACTCCTGAAGATATGACTGGTGGAACGTTTACAATCACCAATGGTGGTGTATTTGGTTCAATGATGTCAACACCAATTATCAACCCTCCTCAATCGGCAATTTTGGGAATGCACAACATCGTTGAGCGTCCGGTTGCAATTGATGGAAAAGTGGAAATACGTCCAATGATGTATTTGGCTTTATCTTACGATCACCGTATTATCGATGGAAAAGAATCTGTTGGTTTCTTGGTGAAAGTAAAAGAAATGATCGAAAATCCAGAACGCATTATTTTCGGAGGAAAAGATCCGTATGCGGTTCTTTTAGGATTATAAATATTGTGGGGGGGGTGTAATGGGGAAATATTATTAGCCCATTAAACCCCCCCCAAAAAAAAAACCAAAACCCCATAATAAACGGTTTTTAATTTT
>CAMLET010000146.1 GCA_946479125.1 uncultured Flavobacteriales bacterium | reverse complement strand
TCTCAATAAAATCAACTTTGGAAGCTCCAGGCGAACGGGAATCGACATTCACTCCTACAACTTTGGGAATGATCTCACCTCCTTTTTCTACGTAAACTTCATCACCAATGAAGAGTCCAAGTTATTCAATTTGATCCGCATTGTGCAATGAAGCACGTTTTACAACAGTTCCACCTAACAAAACCGGTTTCAGATTCGCTACCGGAGTTATTGCACCTGTACGCCCAACCTGATAAGTTACTTCTTCCAACGTAGTGGCAACTCGTTCTGCCTTAAACTTATAAGCAATTGCCCAGCGTGGCGATTTCGCGGTAAATCCAAGATCTTGCTGCTGGTCGTAATTGTTCACCTTAATAACGATTCCATCTATATCGAAAGGAAGATTGTAGCGTTCTTTGTCCCAATAATGAATGAAATTCATGATTCCTTCAATACTGTTGGTTTTCTCAATGTATCTGTCTTTTTGAAGCGGGACTTTGAATCCCCACGATTGCGCTTTCAAAACGCTATCCAAATGTGATTCTGAAGGCAAGTCGTTTCCGTAAACACCATATAAATAACAATCCAAACCTCGTTCAGCAACTACTTTCGAATCTTGTGACTTCAACGTTCCAGAAGCTGAATTTCGTGGATTTGCGAAAACCGGTTCTCCCAGTTCTTCACGCATCTTATTCATTGCTTCAAAGTTTGCTTTTGGAAAAAAGATCTCACCACGGATTTCAAAATCGTCTGGAAAATCGCCTTTTAAGGTCAAAGGAATGGTACGAATGGTTTTTACATTGGCCGAAATATCTTCACCTTGCGTTCCATCTCCACGTGTAACCGCACGAGAAAATCTCCCTTTTTCATATCGAATTCCAATTGCAACTCCATCGTATTTCAATTCACAAACGTACTCAATTGGACCTTCAGCCAATTTCTTCAAACGCTGTTCCCAATCCATAATCTCTTCTTCGGAATACGAATTTGAAAGTGAAAGCATTGGATAACGATGAACAACCGTTTGAAATTTCTTCGTAATGTCACCACCAACGCGTTTAGTTGGACTCAAATCTGAAGCCAGTTCCGGAAATTGTTTTTCCAATTCCTCCAATTCCTTCAACAAAAAATCGAAGTCCTGATCAGAAATCGTTGGATTGGATTCCACATAATAATTGTAATTATGAGTATTCAATTCCTCTGTTAACTGTGCTATTCGATTTTGAGCTTCTGTTGCGTTCATAAAAAGGCTTTCGGCAAATATAAAGTTGTTACCGATTAAATTGAAAATGGAAAATGAAAAATTGAAAAGACCCAACTCTAAAAACCTAAAGTTATAGCCCCTTTTAACATTTTAAATTATCAATTATCAATTTGGATCAAATGATCTTGGCCTTTACGGTTTGTTTGATTAGAGCCGCGGTATTACTTACATTGAACTTCATCAATAAATTCTTGCGATGCGTATTAACTGTCGTAACACTAATAAATAATTGATCGGCGATTTCCTGATTCGTTTTTCCGTCAGCAATCAATTCCAATACTTCTTTCTCTCGGCGAGTCACAAAGATCTGCGGTTCTTCTTGTTGTCGACCTGAAAATTGAACATTCAAATGCAGATTTCCATCCATAACCGAAGAAATGGCTTTCAATATTTCCGCTTTATCAGAATTCTTGAGCAAATAACCAACAGCACCTTCAGCTAGCATTCTTGAAACGTAACTGTTCTCGTTAAAGGTAGAAAGTGCAACACAGCGAATATGAGGATATTTTTGGCGGATCTGTTTGCAAAGATCTATTCCCGACATATCAGGCAAATTGATATCCAGAAACGCAATATCCGGGCTTAGATTTCCAATCATAGAAAGACATTCGGCAGCTGACATTGCAGAACCTACAACGTTAATATTATCCTCAGCCGAAAGCATGTTTCGAAGTCCGTCAATCACTAAAGGATGATCATCAACAATAAAAATTCGGGTCTTTAATTTTGTCATAACTGTATTGCCATGTTTATTGTTGTTCCTTCTCCACTACTGGAATGTAAATCCATTTCACCGTTGATGAGTTTTAAGCGCGATTGAATGTTCCGCAAACCAATTCCTGAAGATTCTTTTGATGAGTCGAATCCTTTACCATTGTCTTCAACCGTAATATCCAATGCATTTTCATTTCGTATGAATTGCAGATACAGATGTGTGGCTTCTGAATGTTTAATAGTGTTATTGAACAATTCAAGGATGATACGGTAAAGATTGGTCTCCAATTCGGTTGACAAACGTTCCTCACAGCCAAAAAACTGATAATTCACATCAAACTTTCCGGTTTCTTTTAGCGATTTACAAATATCAGTCAACGCATCAACCAATCCGAATTTATTCAAGGCTTCTGGCATCATACTGTGCGAAATCCGTCGCATTTCGTTCATTGCATAATCCAGTTGTTTCAACGCGCTTTCCTTGTTCTCTTCGGAAGGTGAACTTTGAATGGTCAGTTTGATTCCACTAAGTAATCCGCCCATTCCATCGTGAAGATCTTTGGCAATTCGTAAACGCTCCTCTTCCTGAGTTTCCAAAACAATCTGCGCTGCTTTCAAATCTTCACCACTTTTCAAACTCAACATTTCCTGTTCAATCAGCTTTCGTTTTGATTTCAGGTTATTGAAATAAAGTAGTCCAATGATTGAAATGGCGACCAAAGCGATCACCAAATAAAGGATGATCTGGCGTTGTTTCCCCTGATTCGCTTTCAGATTCAAAATACTGTTCTCCGATTTCGCTTCCTGAAACTGATTTTGAACACGTTGCATTTTAACGGATTCTTCCTGCAATAACAACGAATCACTCACACTTTTGTATTTCTTATAATAATCAAGCGATTTTTCAAAGTTCCCTTGCTGCTGATAAGCCTCAGATAAATGCTGGTAGACTTTGTATAACTCATTCTCAAACTGGTTTTCTTTTCCAAATTTCAGAGCCCTGTTCCCATAGAGAATTGTACTATCAGAAATTCCGAAGGCAGCAAAAGAAGTTGTCAATGCTTTCAGCGATTCAAATTCAGCGTAAGAACTCTTCACGTCAACTGCTAATTCGTTTGCTCTTTTTGCATAACTCCAGCCTAATCTAGCCTGCCGAGTTGAAACATACAGCTCGGAAAGGTTGGTACAAGCAATACTTTGCAGATAAAGATTTTCCACTTTTTCACTCAGCTTCAGTCCGTATTTGAGATCTACTTCAGCATCGGTATACTTTTTCAAAAAGCGTTCTGTAATTCCTTTATTGATCAATACTTTGGCAAGTGATTTCTTATCCTTTAGTTCAACAGCCAGCTTTCTTGCTTTTTCATGGAATGTTAATGCTTTGTTGTACTGAAAACTGTTGGTGTAAACTCCACCAAGATTATCGTAAACAAGTATTAAGGTTGGTTTCTCATTCAATTTCTCGAAAACATCTGCCGCTTTCAAATAATAGGTCAAGGCATTATCAAATTTTCCGAGATTGTTGTAGCTGGATCCAACGTTGAACAAACAGTCGCCAACATCTCTTTGAGTTCCTTTTTCCTTGGCAAAACGAAGCGCTTCCAGATTTAAATTCAATCCTTGTCTCAGTTTCCCTTTCTGATTGAGAATGTAAGTGTAATTGGAATAATACTTCAAGATTCCATCTTTGAAACCAATCGATTTTGCCAATTTACCCGCTTTATTGTAATAAATCATGGCGCTGTCCAGGTTGGTCGCTTCCAGATAATACCCGTAATTGAAGAGTTCCAATACTTTTAAGGAATCCTTTTTGAACTGGACACTGCTTTTTCCTGAATTATTAGACTGTGCGCTAAGTTGCGACACTACTAGCAGAAATAATAAAGCGAGTGTTAACGTTTTCATTTCAACGAAAATAACATCTTATATTGAATGAAAAATCCTCTTTTTAGAGGATATTAAAATCATGCATTTTAAGGATTGTGTCAACTATGGGTTGAATCTACATTTGACTCATGAAACAATTACAATTATTAAGCAGTTTTTTCGTGGCTCTCGGAATGTTTTCGAATATTCACTCTCAAACCGACAATTTGGTTTTCGTTGGTGGTGAAAAGGTAATCTTCGAAGATCTATCTGTCAAACAAAGTGGGGCAACATTATCAAAATGGAGCACGCTTGAAGGAAGAGCCATTGTGGATCAAAACAACGATTCGAGTATGATTTCCATCAAGGAATACTACACCAAACTGGTACCTGTTTTCACAAAAGGAACAAAACTTACCGACCAGTTCACTATTGAATACGATTGTTGGTTAGACAAAGGTTATGATGGAAATCCAGGAGTAGAACTGAACTTGAATGCTGGCGACGATTGGGTTACCATTACTCCAAATAAACACGACATGGTGGTTTTCTATCCGAAAGATGGAAGAGCTACTACACAAAACTCACCTGAAATGTATGGTGAAGAAAAATTCTACGACAAGTGGGTTCACATTTCCATTTCTTACAACAAAAAACGCCTATTGGTTTACCAAAACGGGTTGTTGATGATTGACGTGGCAGATGTCCGTATGGTCCCAAACCGTATTATGGTAACCGGAAACACGAGTGGCGACATGCCCATTTGGTTCAAGAATTTTCGCATTACAACTGTACTTCCAAAACAAGTAGTTTTTGAAAACAACAAGTTTGTAACTCACTCTATTCAATTCGATGTAAATAAGGCGACAATCAAACCAGAAAGCATGAGTGTAATTGCAGAGTTGAAAACTTATTTGGATGCAAATCCATCCATCAAATTAGAAATTGGAGGCCATACCGATTCAGATGGTGAAACAGATGCAAATATGAAGCTTTCACAACTGCGAGCAGAAGCCGTCAAAACACAACTCATTTCTATGGGAATTGACGGAAATCGATTGATTTCAAAAGGCTTTGGAGAAGGAAGTCCAATATCAGCAAATACTACAACAGAAGGAAAAGCCAATAACAGACGAGTAGAATTTACAATCATTAAAAATCAATAATTATGAAAAACAGTTTACTTTTTATTTTGACGCTTTTAAGCTTCAACGTAATGGCTCAAGCACCCGAATATGCCTGGGTGAATATGAGTAGTGGAAGTCAGGACATCGCAGCTGATCTGAATTCACATTTCGCTGTAATTGACGAAGACAACGAAGTGATTTACTGTGCCAGCGGATATAGCGGCGACATTGATTTCGGAAACGGTGAACTTCCATCTTACGGAACGAATGATTCTCCGGGCATGTATTTAGCGAAGTATGATTTGAATGGAAACCTGATCTGGGCTAAAGCTTACAAAAACACAAGCGCTCCAACAGGAATGGCAATTGATGCAAACGGAAACTTACTTATTTGTGGAAACAGCGTTAGCGATACCGTTCGTTTTAACAGTCAGTACCTGCTTAACGGGGACACTGATAATGCGCTTGGTTTTGTTGTAAAATTAGATCAGAACGGAAATACGGTTTGGTTAAAAGGAAACGACGATAGTGGCGCAGACATGAAAACACTCGCTATTACAACTGACAATGGCGGAAACGTTTACGTAACCGGAGCAGTAATTGAAGCGATCGGAACATTTTGTGGAAACAACATTTCAGATGGGTTTTTCATCATCAAACTGAATTCAAGCGGAAATAGTCAGTGGTTTCATCAAAGTGCAGACTACAACATTTCAGAAGGAAGAGCTTTGGCAATTGACAGCAACGGCGATTGTATTATTGTTGGAAATCATGCGAATCCATTTTCTCTTGGTTCTTACACTGTTTCATTCAACGTTGGAAGTAATGCCTGGGACAGATTCATTACAAAGATCAATGCAGCTGGAACTTTCCAATGGGTGATGGGAATTGGACTTTGGCAAGGACCTGAAATGCCATACAGTTTAACATTGGATGCACAAAACAATATGTACATCAGTGGATTGGAAGTGATTGCTCCAGACGATATGGATTCGTTTTATTACGATGTGGAATTTTTGGAAAAACGTGATGCAGTTGGAAACATGGTTTGGCACAAAACTTACGAAGCGTACGCCGATAATGTCATCTATCCAACCATCATTACTTATCATGTAACAACAGACAACGGTGACACTTATGCTTTGTTCATGGTGAACGATTCTACCGATTTCGCAGGAACAACTATAGCAAGTAATCCAACTTATTTCAGTTCAAGTTTGCTTGCAACCGTTGTAAAATATGATGCTGCAGGAAATCAGGAATGGATTACTGCAACTTCGGAATATGGATATATAAGTCGCGCTGGTGGACATTGCATTGCAGTTGATCAGGTCGAAAATGTATATTACTCAGGATACGTTGCTGGTTCAATGAACTTTGGTCCATTTGCAAGAGCTACAGACGATCCAAATCATGAGCAATTCATTCTTGCAAAATTGGGTGACGAGCCTTTGGCTGTTGAACAACTGAAAGAAGAACAGTTGATGGTTTATCCGAATCCAACAACAGGAAACACAACAATTCAATTTGACCAGGAAATAGAGCTTATCACCATTACAGATCTTTCAGGAAAAGTAATTTTTGAAGGAAATTCCAAGACTATTGACATTTCCAATCTATCAAACGGTATTTACGAACTTACTGTAGCGGTAAACGGAGAAATTCTCCAAACCAAGTTGGTGAAACACTGATTCGCCTTCTGAATAAAGCAAAATCCCAATTGTACTAGTACAGTTGGGATTTAAAACTTTATATGCTTGGCATATCTCCCACTGATGCACTGATTTTTTATGGCGTTTATATCTCGACTCCGCTCGATAACCGCCAGTCGCCATTTTCGCGAGACCGGTAGGCTCGCTATAATCTGTGAAACGTAAGTTCAGCGAAGCTAATCTGTGGGAAGAGATCACTCTTTTACAAAACGGGATTCACTAACCATTCCATTCGAAGTAACACGAAGGAAATACACTCCAGAATTCAATTCAGAAGTGTTTACTGTAATTGCTTTTTGTCCATCAAATTTGAGAACAAAAACACTTTTACCTTCAGCTGTAATTACTTCTAACGCATCAATTGGTGATTCAAATGAAACCATCAATTCGTTGGTTGTAGGAACTGGACTCAAGGTCAAAGCAATTGAATTTTCAGTTGATAATCCAAGCCCGCAATCGATAGCAGTACTGGTTGTTTGTGTTAGAACACCATTAGAAACGGACCAATTTTGCCATTCGCCACCAGAACCTGTTGTCCAATCAGAAATATTGAAACTGTTTATTCCATTCATTGTTCCGGGAACTTTATACACTTTCACAGCCTCGGCATTCTGATTCCATGTCAACGGATTTCCAGCCATACACATTTCCGGGCTATTATTTTGCACCTCACAATTCAACTGTAAGAAGTACGCAAACTCGTCATAATTCGGATAATCGCCATACACATTTGCCATGCCAGTTATAGGATCAATACAAACTGCGACATATTCATTACATGCAATTGCCCTGGAATCGACTCCATGATCAGTTCTCATTCGGGCCATAAAAGTGACTAATCGAC
>CAMLET010000145.1 GCA_946479125.1 uncultured Flavobacteriales bacterium | reverse complement strand
GAAAACAATTTCTCACATTTACATGGAGGAGGGAAAAATCACTCTATCATCACTGTAAGTCTCTGCAAAGATTCCTGGAATTTCCAGCGAGGATTTTCAAAAAAATGCAAAAGGGGCAAAAGAAAATTGCCCTGTAAGTAAAGCTTTTAGTTTCGATATTACATTGGAGGCCGAATTGATAGCATAATCCGATTAAAAAACGGGCCCGCAAACGTGGACCCCGTTTTTTTTTAGCGATTTAAGTTTATACTTCTCTGGCGAGTTCGTGCAATATTTTTTCAGGGAAATAAATAAGTACTTCGGTTCCAACTCGTGCATTACCATCAAACAAGTCATTATAACGTACTTTTCCTTCGTTACTATGATACAATTTATTCATTCCCTCAATTCGGTCCAACATCAATTGAGAACCATGGGATTTCCGCGAAGAATCACTGTTCGCATTCGTCCCACGCCCAACTCCATTGTCGCAAATGGAAATCACCAACAAATCATCTTCATAAAAAACTCGAATGTTTAATTTGGGTTCCCGTTGCATTTTCAGGGGAAGTAGTCCATGCCAAATTGCATTCTCTACAAAAGGCTGTGTAAACAATGAGGGAATGAACGTTCTTTCCACATTTACTTCTTCGTCGATTTCAATTTCAAATGTAAATTGATGGTTGAACCTTAGCTGTTCCAATTCAACATACAACGCAATCATTTCAAGCTCTTTTTTTAAAGATGCAGCAGATTTACTTGAATAATCCAATAATGAACGAAGCAACAGACTGAATTTTGCAAGATACAAATTGGCACTATCAGTGTTACCCTCCAATATTAATCGCTGAATAGCCACCATTGAATTTGACATAAAATGCGGATTAACCTGAGCCTTCAGTGCTGTGAGACGATGTTCAGTAACCAATTTTTCAACTTCGTCTTTCGCTCTTTGCCTCCGGTTCTTCCGATAAATCAAAAACATTACGGAAAGAATCACTAACCCAGTAATTAATATGAAAAGAGCAATTTGGAACAAACCTGTTTGCCAAAAAGCAGGTTGAATGGAAATTCTTGTGACAATTTCAAGATTGTTTTTCGTTTCAAAGTCAACCTTTGGCGAAACTCTCAACACATATTCACCAGGAAGCAAATTCTGAAAATGAATCTGGTTGTCACTAACGAATCCCTTCAAATTTGTTGGCCCACTCAGATGATATTCAATTTTAGGCTCCGTCAGATGATAATTCAAAAAATCGTAATTGAAAACTAAATCATTCTGATAGTAATTCAAAGATTTCACCTGAAGTGAATCACTTTTCTTCGAATTGACAAATAAGGAATTCAGGTAAAACCTAACATTACTTCGCTGATACAATTCATCTGTTCCACTTATGATTAATCTTTGCTTGGTTCCGAAATAAATCTTACCAGCCATTTCTTCTGCGCAAAGAACCTCTTCATAAAGAATTCTTTCCCAAGAAAAATCACTTTGATTCCTACGAATTCTACTCAAAAACGCTCCTTTATTCGTAGAAAGAATTATACGGTTACCACTTATAAATCTGATATCGTTAATGATATTCGCCGGAACCACAGAAATAGGTATCAACTGATTATCTGGTGTTAATCTGAATAATCCATAACCCTTGGTGCAAAACCAAACATTGCCTTTTGGATCTGTTTCAATGCACGAAACCCGCTTTTCCGTCAATTGATGAAGATACTTTGGGAAGGTAAGCTTACCGTTTACAATCACCCCGACTTTATTTCGATTGGTGAAAAAAATTTCATCGTCATTTCGACGTTCAAAATTTCGTGGCCTCCCAGGATCAAACAGGTTCCTTTTTATCTCCGTTTCTGGCGTATACTCATACACAACAGAGTGTTCTCCCACAATCAAACTTTTCTTATCTAATACACAAAGGGCATAAGCATAATAATTGTCATCCACCCTCCTATCCACATGAAAATCTGAACGAAGAGTGTAAAAAGTCCGTGCTGCACCAACATAATATCGATTTCTAAGAAATTCAATATCATAAATTGGAGACATTGTTTCTCCCAGTTGAATCTTCTGGAGACTTCCTCTCTCAGAAACAAAAAGACTTCCACCTAAGGTTCCAACAAACAACCGGTTGTTTAATTTCTCAATCCTGGAAATACCACTGTTCAATTCTTTATCACGCCAAACCGACTTGCGATGTACATTCTTACAATGAAAAACTCCTTCTCCAATGGAGGTCACCCACATTCCATTTTGATTGTCAAACAGGATGTCAGAAATAATTGTTTCCTCAAAATAATGATTCAGGGGCTTCAAATCTTTGTCTAATTCCCACAAGCCGTCGTCATTTGTTGCAACCCAAACATGTCCATTGTCACTCAGTTCAACATCTAAGATTTCATATGATAAATGAACTGTTTTATATTGCTTCTCCCCACAATATCTTGAAACTTCCTTGTCCATCCCAAAATAATCACCATTCTTGTTCCTGCGCAGAAACATGCGGTATCCCATTCTGTGTTTTTTGTACCAATTGACATAAGGTTTTCCATTACTTTGTGAAAACATCAGTAGATAGACATCCTTTACATTTCCAGCTTTACTAGTACGAGGTAGCAGGTAGGGATGAATTTCCACCTCTTTCCGCTTTTTATATGTCTTTTTTTTATTCTTCTGGCCCTTTATCCAATATTTACGTGGTGAAAACTTATAATTCCTTCCGAAGGAAGAAATCTGAAGCTCTCCTTTATCATCAAAAAAGAGACTCAGGATAAAAGTGCTTTTTTTCAAAACACTCTTGGTCATAGATTCCAATCCATGAACTTTATAAGCTTTATCATCAATTATCTGGTATACCTCCGATTTGGAGTTAGCGATAAACATCTCGTTGTTCGAGTTTTCAGCAATCGCATAAATAGCACTATGCTCCAATCCAAGGTTTTTACAGACAGAAACAAACGAGTGTCCATCGTGCTTTACGATACCATATTCCGTAAAAACCCAAACATATCCCTTTTTATCCTGATGAACGTGATACGCTTCTGTTGCTGGTAATCCTTTATCAACGCCAATGTTATCAAACATCAATCGTTGTGAATATGTTGAAAATGATAACGTTGCCAAAACAATCGTCAGTACATTTTTTAAACTAAACTGATTATTTCTCATTATCAACTTAAGATGGCTTTCAACATAAAACACGATTGGGCTGGGTAGCTTCAAGAGCATTCTCCCCTTAATTCGCCAAACGCTTCAACAGTACATTTGGTCGATAGCGATCTTCGCCGTATTCTTCAAATAATTCCTGAAGTCGGTTATAAACCGTTTTTAAACCAATTTCTTCCGACCAAGCCAGCAGTCCTTTCGGATAATTCACTCCTTTGGTCATTGCCAGATCAATTGCTTCTTTTGTTCCGATATTCAAATAAAGCGCATCGTAAGCTTCATTTATCAACATTGCTAAAACGCGATCAACAATTTTTTGTCCCAGAACTGGGTCTTTCGTTGGCTCAGGCAAAACAGCTCCTTCGGCATAATCGTAGAACCCTCTCCCCGATTTTCTTCCCAGGAATCCTGCTTCCATGTGACGTTTTTGCGTAAATGATGGCTTGAAACGTGGATCAAAGTAAAACGCGGCGAAAACAGTTTCCGTTACCGTATAGTTAATGTCGTTTCCGATGTAATCCATTAAAGTAAACGGCCCCATTCTAAATCCACCCAATTCTGTCAACGCCCAATCGATGGTCACAAAATCAGCCATTCCTTCTTCATAAATACGAAGCGCTTCTCCGTAAAACGGACGAGCAACCCGATTCACAATAAATCCTGGCGTATCCTTACAAACAACCGTCACTTTATTCCATGAATCGATAATGTCTTTTGCGGTTTTCAATACTTTATCTGAAGTTTGAACAGAAGGAATGATTTCCACCAATGGCATTAATGGAGCCGGATTGAAGAAATGAATTCCAATAATTCTATCCGATTTTTTCAAAGCAGAACCAATAGACGCAATAGAAAGCGACGAAGTATTACTCGCCAAAATACAATTCTCGTCAACAACTGCTTCCATGGCAGAAAACACACTGTGCTTCACTTCTAATCGCTCAACAATTGCTTCGATGATTAATCCTGAACCTTTGAAATCCTGCATTTCCGAAGAAAACGTCATTCTCGACAAGACTTCTTCCGCACTTGCCAAAGTTCCTTTCTCAACCAAACGAACCAATACTTTTTCAATTCCCGTTTTTGCTTTCGACAATTGCTCCTGATTTACATCAACCAAAACTACATTATGTCCACTTTGTGCTGCAACTTGTGCAATTCCGGCACCCATTGTACCTGCACCAAGTACTCCTACTTTTATCATTTGATATCTCGATTTTGAGAGTCTAGAATCTTGACTCCCAGTTTTAATTAATTATTCAATTTTCTAATTAAACCTCCAATAAGCTTCTGAACATGTTCTAATTGTTGAATCAATTCTGCCACATCAATCATAAATAAATCTCTTACGAGCAACAGCTGAGTCTCTAACTCAAACGCAGAAGAAATTGCATAATTCAAAAACAAGATAAAATCTTTATTTGTTGTACGTCCAGATCCTTCCGCAATATTTGATGGGATTGAAACTGCACATCTTTGAATTTGACTTTTGAGACCGTACTTTTCATCACCTGGTAACTCTTTACAAACTTGATAAACCTCTTTCACCAGTTCAAATGAAATTTTCCATGAGTTCAACTCCTTAAAATTGTGTCGCATATTCAGTAATTAGTGTTTGTTTACTGAATATAACTATTCTCATCGAAATCGTCAAGCTATCTAGTGTCTCAAAATCAAGATTCTAAAGCATTATTTTCCTTTAAAAACCGGTGCTCTTTTCTCCAAAAACGCATTCACTCCTTCATTGAAATCATCCGTTTGACCAGCTTCTGTCTGTAAGCGTTCTTCGACTGCCAATTGCTGAGAAAGATTATTTGTAAAGCTTTCGTTGACTGCTTTTTTCGTCAAGCCTAAACCACGAGTTGGCATAGAAGCCATTGCTAACGCCAATTTCTGAACTTCTTCCTCAAATTGCTCGTCTTCAACTGCTTTGTAAATCATGTTCATTGCATCCGCCTGTTGTGCCGACACCTTTTCACCTGTCATCATCAACGCCAATGCTTTCTGAGAACCAATGATTCTTGGTAAAAAGAATGTTCCACCCGAATCCGGAATCAAACCAATTTTAGAAAACGCCTGAATAAACGAAGCAGAATTCTTCGCAACAGTCATATCACAAGCCAAAGCGATATTTGCACCAGCACCAGCCGCTACACCATTTACTGCGGCAATAACCGGTTTTTCGATGTTACGAATACGCATAATGATTGGATTATAATGCTCGCGAACAATTGATCTTAACTCCGGACCATTAGGATCCATTGCCTCTGCCAAATCTTGTCCTGCACAAAACGCTTTTCCGCTTCCAGTAATTACAATTGCTCTTACTTCATCATTCTTTTCAGCCGAATCAAGCGCAAGTTGTAAAGCAGTTGCCATTTCCTTATTGAAAGAATTGAATACTTCCGGACGGTTCAATGTAAGCGTGCAAACACCGTTTTCTATATGTTGGATTAATGTCATGTTTTAAATTTTTACGAAGATAATTAAAGACTAAAGATGAAAGACAATAGACCCGAGACTTAATTCACATGAGTTCAAAAGGTCATTGAGCGGAGTCAAAATACCATTTTTACCATTTTCATGTTTTAACTTTTGAATTTTGACTTCTAAAGGTAGTTTTCCACCATTGCTTTCACTCTTCGAATCATGTGTTCACGTAAAAGTTCAGATTCTACAACCTCGATATCACCTCCATAACTTAATAATTCACGAATCAATTCTTCTGAAAGATAGACTGTCATCTCGAAAGTGGTTTTGTTTTTTCCTTCTTTCACCACTTTCAGTGAAGAATGAAAAGGTTGCGAGATAATATACTTCGTAGCAACATTATCAGCTTTGAAAACCACTTTCTCTGGAGTACCAGCGCTAGCCGTAATTCCCATAGCGTGCTGAAAGAAAGCAGTTGGCTTGAAGTTGATAGAAGTAGAAATCTTCTCTTCAGAAGATTGAAGGTCCGACATTCTATCAAGCGCATAAGTGATAATCTGCTCTTTCACACAATCGTGACTAAGTAAATACCAGCGATTTCTATATTCTTTCAGGAATAATGGAAGTACTTTACGAGCTTTCTTCCTTTGTGTTTGAAAACTTTCGTATTCAAAATAAACGACGGTTTTAGCTTTGATTGAGTTCAACAAGGGCTGAAGAAATTCACTTCCTCCAAATGTTACAGGTGTTTCAAATTGGATAAACTGATCTGAATTCTCCGTTGTCGATTCTGAAACCGCTAATCGATCGGCAATTTTATCGATTGCAAAGCTGAATTGTTTAAAGAAACTCACTCCTTTGAACTGACTCAGGGTGTTTGCTGCAAAACGAATGGCTTCCAAATCCACTTCATTCAAGGGCATGTCGTCCAACGAAAACTCCGGATCAGCATAATAATAACCACCAAATTTCTTCGAATACTTGATTGGCGCATCATGCTCCATTCGCATGGCAAACATGTCTTTCTCAATTGTCGAATCACAGATGTTCTCACCATCAACACTTCCATAAATTGCTTCTTCACAAGATTCTCTTAGAAATGATTTAGAAGGATATGGATTGTGAACATTGCGAATTGCCTTATCTATAATACGATAGCGCAAAAGTGCATTTTTGATTGCCGACATAACTTTTGATTTATGCTAAGATAATCAAAGTTCGTAAATGCTTACGATGTGAAAGATGAATTAATCGTACTCCTTTATTGAAAACCAATGTTTCCAGCCAACAGAAAGTATACAAGCCAACGGAATTCCTGGTGTAAAACTTACACTTAACTGATTCTTTGGAGTAATCACCCAATCGTATTCCAACTCAAAACTTACCGGAAGAAATTTATGCTGCACAACTCCAAAATTCCGTGTAGAATCTACATGAAAAAATCCTGATGATTCGTAAGCATCTCCAAAGCGCGTCCAGGAATTACGCACCATATAAGCTGGACCAAGTCCGAAGTAAATCCGATGTTTCGGTTTTTGATAACACAAAAGTCGTGCACCAACATGAGTTACAGAACACCAGCCACCGGAACAATCGGTGAACATTCCTTCTATTACTTTGACAGAAATATAATTCTTGTAAACGAATCGTTCCACTCCTGCAAAAGCACCAAAGTTAGCAACAATATGAGCGTTCTTATCTAGTTTATAAGGTTGAAGTGCGGCGGTTCTGTCGCCAGTAGGATGAATGGTAACCCCAAAATACTTTAGGGTAAACGTTGTTTGTGCTGATGAAGAACCAACAGCACAAACAAACGCAATTCCAATAATTATCTTTTGAAAAATGGTTTTAAACACCATACAACAACATTCAAAATTCCACGGATCACTGAACCAAGTACTCGATTCTCTTTATGTTTAGATACGAAAACCGGCGAATTCTTGTAATACCATTTAATGAATTGATTCCCCCAAGTATATTTTGCAAGAAAA
>CAMLET010000144.1 GCA_946479125.1 uncultured Flavobacteriales bacterium | reverse complement strand
GATCATTTCCTGATCCGCCACCTGGCGTCTTGCTTGTTGCGTATGTCAACAAAATGAATTGTGGCGTTGACGCAGGTCCGCTGTAAGTAAATGGAACCGACATGCGAACCCAGTTACCGTTTGTTTTCGAAAAATTCTTGATAGCTGTAGCTACAATGTGTGATTGAGAACCAGCATCAATTGGATCACGGAAATCATATGAATCATGAATAATGGCACTAACTCTGGCAGAATCTGTAGTGTTTCCACTGTTTGGAGTGAATTTCGCCCAGAAAACAATTGAATCCGGACTATCCGTCATTATCTCAGAATAAGCAGAATTTGCGGTAATCGATGCGTTGTAGTTGCTTGGATCACTAGCAGTTGCATTTCCCATGTTGATTCTACCAACCGTAACATTTCCGTTTGCGATTGTTCCAAATATATCCAGCGAGAAAATTCTTACGGACTTTGTTCCTGAACTTCCCGGACGTACATCTGTTGAGCTTTCACATTGGTCACTTGCTGCCCAGTTTAATGAACCGGATGCTGATAAGAAACTGCTCCAGTTGGTAGGCTCTTCGCCACTCGAAACTGTTTCCCAGGTTTCAAAATTGGAATTTCCAATTTGCATTTGTCCAAAGCTGAACGTGGATGCTCCAATAAACAATAGGCTAAATAGCTGTTTTTTCATAAGTCGTAATTTAGTTTTTCAATGTAGTGTTTTTTACAAAATTACCGCAAGATGAATTTCATTCTATATTTGTTTTATGAAATACCTTGCTGCATTTATTTTTGTTTTCAATTTTTTCTCAAGTCAAGCTCAATTTAATCAAAGCACTGGACATGTGTATTTTGCCTCTGGAATTGGTAGAGTAGATTCTGCAAATCTACAAACTTATGGCGTTCGTGGTGAATGGTTGGTTCATGAAAGAATAGGTTTGAACTATAATTTTGAGTTTGTTCATCGCGATGACCATATTTATCAAATTCACGGTTCGGCAGGAATGCTGCTTGGGCCACCACTAATTATCTTTGGATTGATTACTTCAAACTCTAATTCTGCCTTCAATCTTGGTGGATTGGGAACTGCTGCAGGAATTATACTTTTGGTTGCACCTGAAGGTGTTTCGTATCACATTCCTATTCGTTATCATTGGGATATTTCTCCTTACGCTAATTTTCTTGGTGTAGATTATATGAAGAACAACAACACCGATAAATACTATTTCAGATATGCCGGTTCATATGGAGTAAAAGTGAATTACTGGCAAGAAGGCGGTTTTACATTAACAGCTTTTACGGAAACACGCAAAGTAGCAGGCATGGGCTGGAGCTTTGGTGGTGGATTCGGAATTGGCTATGCCTGGCAGTAGTACCTCGACTACGCTCGGTAACCTGCCATGAGCGTAAAGAAAACAAGATTCGGTCATCGAGCGTAGTCGGGGTGCTTGCACTGAGCGTAGTCGAAGTGTAACCAAATCTTAAAACCAAAGTTACTGATCTAACTCCTTAATTTCCTGGCTTATGAAAACTCTTGTTACACTATTTTTGTGTTTCTCAGCCACTTTGGCAAATGCACAGTTTCAATTTTCATTGACTGTATTAGACACAAAGGGTAAACCTGCCGTTGGTCAATCTGTTTCCTTCATAGAAAAAACAACCTTTGAGCGTATCAGTTTTAAAACGGATGCAGCAGGAAATGTAAATCTGGTATTTGATCATGGAAAAGATTGGTCGTGCACCGTTGGTGAAATGTATAGTTGTTTGAATGTCGAAACCTCTAGAAGAGGCGCCGGTTCTCAAACAATCACTTACGATTTGAAACGATACGAACGTGAAAACCGTTTGGCGCCGGATAGAAGAACCTTAACGTTTGAACAAGTTCCACAACGTTTACGTGCTGCTTCACCTCCCGCAAGTTCTTACGAAACAGTAGTTAAAGTGGTGCTTGCAAGTAAAACCGAAGAAGTTTTTCCGAATGTGCCAGTTCGTTTAACGTGTTTTGCAACTAAGAAACAATACACCACAACAACCAATAACAAAGGAGAAGCATTTTTCGAAGTTCCTATTAGTCAGGATTACGACGTGGATGTTGATGACATTGATGGAATAACTTATGTTGATCTTGATAATCGTTCAATGGTTACGTCGGTTAAAATGCTTTACGAGAAGAAGCGTTTTACGGAGAAAGAAGATAAAGGGTACTTTGTTCAAACCTTGCCAAAGGATATTAAACCAAGCAGTTCTCATGCTCAGGTTACGTTAACCGTAATGAAAGAAGGTGAAAAAGATGCTGGCGAAATGGTTTACATCCGCACCAGCAAATCTTCTAAAATGTATAAAGGTCTTACCAACGCAGAAGGTGTTGTAACCTTTATGCTTCCTGTAAAAAACAACTATTTGATCGATTTCACTTTCCAGAAAGACGCAGGTGTAATTGATCTAACAAAGGTTCAGGGTTTGGCTTCTAAAAATCAAACCGTAGAGTATAAGATTGACGAACGTTTGGCAAACGTGGAATCGCTGATCCCAAGAGTAAAGGACTTGGTTGCAGTTGATGTGGAGAGTTTTTTGACTACGCAATATCCCTCGCCAACAGATGATGTTGAATTGTTCCTGAAATGGGGAAATAAGTTCAATGCTTCTTCGAAGGAAGCTGTTGTAGAAATTGCATTCAAGGTTCGAGACAGAAAAGCAGGTGAGGTTTTTCCAAAGAATTTCATGTTTGTAGTTGATGTCAGTGGTTCAATGGCTTCAGATGACCGACTGGAATTGGTGAAAAATGCCTTGATTGAAATCATCAAAAAATCAAATGCTACAGATCAAATGGGTTTGGTTATTTTCAGTGATGAAGCGCAATTGGTATTTCCACCTAAGAAAATGACGGATAAGCAAGGACTCATCGAATTGATCAAAGTATTGCAACCAACCAACGGAACAAATATTTCCAGCGGATTGACTTTGGGATTAGAGCAGTTACTCGCAACGAAAAAAGAAGGTTACGTGAATCGTTTGGTTTTATTGACAGATGGTTATGGCGGCGATGATGCAACAGTTTGCGTTAATGGTGCAAAAACTTATGTCGCAAAAGGACTTCAAATTTCAGCAATTGGAGTTGGACCAGATTACAATGAAGCTTTGTTAACGCAATTGGCAACTGTTGGTGGTGGATTAATGCAAATGGCTGGTGATCCGGCAAAACTGCAAAGCGCATTCCTGAAGGAGTTTGAAGGAAACACATCTCCAATTGGAGATAAGGTAAATATCGAAGTTAAATACAATGATCAATTGATTTATCGTCAATTAATGGGTTATGCTAATGAGAAAGTAAGCACGGGAAAAGTGCAGTTTTCAGCAGATCAATTGTTCCCGAATCTTCAAAAAGTGGGTTTGGCGAAATTCGATATTATTAATTCAACTCAGGAAATAGAGAAGCAACCGGTTGTGGTAACCATGACATATACTGATGTGAAGACCAAGCAGCAAAAGGTGGTGAAAAAAGAAATCTATCCTGAATGGTCAACCGCAACGGGTTTATTGGATTTGACTTTGGATAAAAATCAAAAGAAGATCATGATGGTTGCAATCGCTAATCAGTGTATGAAAAGCATGGCAAATTCTTATGAAGCAGGAGACAAAGCCGGCGCAGAAAAAGCAATCAAAAATGGTGTCGATCAGATCAAACAGTTATTTCCTGAAGGAACTCCAATTGAAATGTTCGACCTTATGCAGAAGTTGAATCTTTACGTTACCGCTTTCGAGACGATGAAGACGATTAAAGTGCATTAAAGCATTACATAGTCACATAGCAAAAACATAGGAAACATAGTTTGTTATTGGAAAGACCTGTAAGTAATTTATGTGCTCTATGTGAAACCACTATGAGACTATGTGTTTTAAATCACTTGAACTATATCGTTTTACTCATTGAATAGCGTCTTTTGATAATCTCAGTTTCATGTTAAGCTCTTGTAAACAACGCCGTTTTATTAAGCGTAAATCTTACTTTTGTCAACATGCGATTAGACCTGTTAGAAGAATTATGCATTACTCCTGGTGCTCCGGGATTTGAAGAACCGATCCGTAAAGTGGTTCTGCGAGAAATTGAAGGGCTTTGTGATGAAGTGAAAGTGGACAACATGGGTAATGTTTATGCTGTTCGCGTTGGTGAAAGCGATGAAGTGGCAATGGTTGGTGCTCATATGGATGAGATTGGATTTATGGTCACACATATTGATGACAAAGGATTCATTCGTTTTACAACTCTTGGTGGATTCGATCCAAAAACCTTAACCGCTCAGCGCGTAATTATTCACGGAAAAAAGGACATTCTTGGTGTTATGGCTTCAAAGCCTATTCATGTTATGACGCCTGATGAAAGAAATAAAGTCGCAAAACTTTCAGATTACTTTATTGATACAGGTCTTTCAGCTGATGAGGTAAAAGAGTTGGTGAATATTGGTGATTCAATTACGCGTGAAAGAAGTTTCGTTCAGATGGGGAACTGTGTAAATTGTAAATCTCTCGATAATCGTTTGGCAGTTTTTATTGCAATTGAAACTTTGAAGAATCTTCAGGGAAAGAAGTTGCCAAATACAGTTTACATGGTGTTCACTGTTCAGGAAGAAGTGGGAATTAGGGGTGCAAACGTGGCAAGTTTAGCCATTCAGCCAAAATTCGGTTTCGGATTAGATACTACAATTGCATTCGATTTACCTGGCGCTGCTGCTCATGAATACATTACAAAACTAGGAGAAGGAACTGCCATTAAGATCATGGATGCATCTACCATTTGTGATGTTCGCATGGTGAAATACATGAAGGAAGTTGCAGATAGAAATAAGATAAAATGGCAGCCTGAGATATTAACTGCTGGTGGAACAGATACAGCTGGAATTCAGCGTATGGCAGCTGGAGGATCAATTGCAGGAGCGGTTTCCATTCCTACACGTCATCTGCACCAGGTAATTGAAATGGCGCATACAGAAGACATTCAGGGAAGTATAGATTTACTGACCTCATGTCTGTTAGAGCTAAATACTTTTCCTTTAAAATTCGACTAAAATGAAAACACGTTTCTCAATCGCAATGGCTTTAGTTGCATTCATCGGAATTTCTTGTACGTGGGAAACCAGCTACAGACCTGAGCCAAAAATTAAATTGCAATCGTACAACGGTAGAGCAATTGTGTTTTACAACGTTGAAAATCTTTTTGACACAATAGATCAAACAGGCGTTATAGATGAAGATTTCCTTCCAACTGGTAAGTTGAAATGGAATTCTGAGCGTTACAAAACGAAATTGCAACATCTGGAGCAAGTTTTGACTTTCAACATGACAAACAATCCGTTGATGATAGGTCTGGCAGAAATTGAAAATGCTTCTGTTGTAATGGATTTAGCTAAAACTGGGAAATTAGCGAGTACAAACTACCGTTTGGCACATAAAGATTCGCCGGATGCACGTGGAATTGATTGCGCTTTGTTGTATGACGCAGATCGTTTCAAGCCCTTGGTTATTTCGAATCTTGCTGTTACCATTGATTCTATTCCTGATTTCAAAACGCGTGACGTGCTTTACGTAAAAGGTGAATTGAAAGGAAAGAAGATCATCCACGTTTTTGTAAATCACTGGCCTTCACGTCGTGGTGGGGAACTGGAATCTGAAATTAAACGTATTCAGGCGGCTAAAGTAGCTCGCGCTAAAATTGATGAGATTCTGAAGGAAAATCCAAAAGCCAATATTGTTCTAATGGGCGATTTTAACGATCATCCAAACAATACATCCATTTTGGAAACCTTAAAGGCAAAACCAATTACAGATGCTAATGCGGATTTGTACAACCTGCTTTATGACGATCAGGAAGCTGGATTGGGAACACATAATTTTAAGAATGAATGGGGCGTATTGGATCAGTTTATTGTTTCAAAATCCCTTTACAACGGAAAGAAGAAAATTAAACTGCTTACAAAAGATGCTGTGATTCTTAAAGAAGATTTCGTTTTGTACAAAGCTGGCGATGGAACAATGAAACCTTCGACTACTTATGGTGGTGAAAAATACTTTGGCGGATATTCTGATCATTTATCAATTCGTTTGTTCCTCAAATAATTTGTAATTTTCACGAGAATACAGTGAAATGAGAGCCATTACTTTTACAACCGCCCAGTACGTAAACATCGATTACGAATTAGCAAACCCTTTTATGAGGGCTGTAGGTTCTTTTATTGATGCAGTCGCTTTTTTGATTTACTTCTTAATTGCGTACAACATTTTTGGGTTTAGCTTTTTCGATTTTAAAATTTCGGACACAAAAACGATCGTAGTTGCGCTTATGTTCCGAATTCCATGGTTCTTTTATTCGCCTGTAATGGAGTATTTTACCAATGGTCGATCATTGGGGAAATGGATTCTCGGGATTCGTGTGGTTACCGTGAATGGTGAAACAGCTGGATTACGAGAATATTTTACACGATGGGTTTTCCGTGTTGTAGACATTTGGCTGGGTGCTTTTGGTTTTCTTGCTTTATTGGTTTCCGGTACATCAGAGAGAAATCAGCGTTTGGGTGATTTAATGGCCGGAACAGTTGTTATCAAACGTTCAAATTCTGTGACTTATGCGCTCACTGATGTACTAAACATCAAAAGTTTGTCGAATCACGAAGTGCTTTATCCTGGTGTAACCCGCTTTTCGGATGAAGACATGATGCTTATCAAGAATACAATTATGCGAGTAAAGCGCTATCCAAGCGAAGCCAATAAGAAATTTGCAATTGAATTAGCGAATGAAACCGCAACTTTAATGGCAATGGATGAACCACCGGCAAAAAAAATGGAATTCTTGCAACGTGTTTTGCAGGATTACGTTGTAATTACGCGTTAAATTATGGGGAATCTTATTGTTGTTCCAACGCCTGTTGGTAATCTTGAAGACATTACTTTTCGTGCTATTCGTATGTTGAAGGAGGCAGATGTGATCTATTCCGAAGATACGCGTGTTACCATGAAATTGCTTTCTCATTTTGAAATCACGGGTAAGAAATTGGTTCCTTTTCATGCGCATAACGAGCATAAACAGTTGGAGCGCTGCGTTCAATCCGTTAGGGAAAACATGAGTACAGTTTTGGTTTCAGATGCCGGAACTCCTGCTATTTCAGATCCTGGATTCTTACTTGTTCGCGCGTGTGTTGAAGCCGGACTAAAAGTGGAATGTTTGCCTGGTCCAACAGCTTTCGTGCCTGCCTTGGTTGGAAGTGGTTTTCCTTGTGATCGCTTTTTATACGAAGGATTCTTACCACATAAAAAAGGTAGACAAACCAAATGGCTTTCGATTAAAGAGGAAGAGCGGACAGTTGTTTTCTACGAATCTCCACACAGAATAATTAAGGCTCTGGAGGAGTGTGTTGAATTGTTAGGCCCTGACAGAGAAGTTTGTGTTGCCCGCGAGATCAGTAAGATGTTTGAAGAATACAAACGCGGTCCTGTACACGAAGTTTTAGCTTATTACAAAACAACTCCGCCAAAAGGAGAAATTGTGCTTCTGATAAAAGGAGTATCTTAGTTTACATTCAAAAGACATTATGAAAACGAAAGCAATAGCATTGGTTCGCCATGGTGAAGCCACAACTGCGTTTCAGGAAATCGAG
>CAMLET010000143.1 GCA_946479125.1 uncultured Flavobacteriales bacterium | reverse complement strand
AGATTTTCTCAATTAGTTTACCGAGATCTATTTTAACATATTTACCTACTTCAAATTTTGGTTTAAATTCTTTATCGATTTGAGCAATAATTAGTGCTCGTAATTCTTTTTCATGTTCATAACTCAATAGTTTATGAGTAGCTAAGCTTATTACACTAGCACTTTCAAGTTTATCCTTTGCATAGTCAATGTATCCAACTTTACCAACCATTATTTTATCTGAGTTTTCTTCTAAGCTTTCAACAATTCTAGAATATGTTGATTGAATAGCTATACCTTCATTAGTTTTCAAATAATTACTCCACATTGCTGCTGATTCATAAGGGTTAATGTGCCATGAATTAACTAGTACTCCATATCTTAATTCGTTAAGTATACTAGCGAATTTTTCGTACGGAACTTCCGGATGTTTAGCACCTAAGGTTAAATCGTAAATTTTCTTCAATTCTTTAGTATTCTTTTCAGGAATCTTCATTTCAAATCGATCACCTAGTTTATCCACTCTGCAGAAAAAAAGAGAAGAGCAATCAAGTAGGCTTAAGAATTTGGTGAAATCCATGTATCGCCATATTTTTATATTTAAATCCTTTGGCTTTGTGATGTCTTCATGTTCCTTAATCATAATGTGAACTAGTTAATATTGATTTTCTCAGATTTCATTCTTTGTAAATCTAAATGTACTTTTTATCTGGAATAATAATGTCTGCAAGTGTCGAATTACTAATTAAGAATAATTTGTTCTGGAACTTCAATATTCATAGTAGTGGTAATTTGCAATTCCACATTTCTCATTCGTCATTACTCATTATAATGGTTATTTTTGTTACACTATAATTTGAAACTATGATACAACTTTCGGATCGCATTATGGCGATGGAAGAATCGGCAACTTTGGCAATGTCTCGTAAGTCGAGAGAGTTGAAAGCTCAGGGTAAAGATATTATTGCTTTAAGCCTGGGAGAACCAGATTTTCATACTCCTGACTTCATTAAAAAAGCGGCTGTTGATGCGATGGATCAGAATTATACATTGTATACACCGGTTCCGGGTTACGACGATTTACGTGAAGCCATTGCAAACAAATTCAAAAGAGATAATCATCTTCCATATACGAAAGACAATATTGTAGTTTCAACAGGTGCGAAGCAAAGTATTGCCAATCTGGTAATGGCAGTGATTAATCCAGGCGATGAGGTGATTATTCCTGCACCGTTTTGGGTTTCGTATTCAGAAATAGTGAAAGTGGCAGGTGGAATTCCTGTAATTGTTCCTACAACAATTGAAAGCGATTTTAAATTTACTCCAGACCAGTTCAGAGCAAGCATTACGTCAAAATCAAAGATGATGATGTTCTCTTCGCCTTGTAATCCAACTGGGACGGTTTATACAAAAGAAGAATTACGTGCATTGGCAGATGTGGTGAAGGAAAATCCAAATCTAATCGTAATGTCTGATGAAATTTACGAGCACATTAACTTCGTAGGTTATCATCATTCAATCGCACAATTCGAAGATATTTTTGAGCAGGTAGTTACGGTGAACGGTGTTTCAAAAGCCTGGGCAATGACAGGTTGGCGAGTTGGATACATTGGTGCTCCAAAAGTTATTGCTGATGCTTGTAACAAAATGCAGGGACAGTTTACTTCAGGAACTTGTTCTATTGCTCAAAGAGCTGCAATTGCAGCTGTAAACGCAGATCCTGCAATTTTGAAAGACATGGTTAAAGCGTTTGAAGGACGAAGAAAATTGGTTCTTGATGCTTTAAACGCAATGCCGGGAGTAAAAACGAATGTTCCGGGAGGAGCGTTTTATGTTTTCCCTGATATCAGTTCATTCTTTGGAAAATCGAATGGAACAACAACCATAAATACTGCTGAAGATTTATGTATGTATTTGTTGGATAAGGGAGTGGCTTTGGTTACCGGAGAAGCTTTTGGTGATGAGAATTGCATTCGTATTTCTTATGCTACTTCTGAAGAAATTTTAACTGAGGCAATGCGTCGTGTTGCTCAGGCTTTATCTGAATTGAAGTAACTAATGATTAAAGAATTACTAAAGGAGTTTGAGTCGAAAACTATCCTGATTGTAGGAGATGTAATGATCGATTCATATGTAATGGGAAAAGTGCAGCGCATTAGTCCTGAAGCTCCGGTTCCTATCGTAAATCTCAAAAAAGAAGAACATCGTTTAGGTGGTGCGGCAAATGTTGCTTTGAACATCAAGAGTTTGGGAGCAACACCCATTTTGTGTTCTGTAGTTGGGAATGATGAAAGCAGTAATGTCTTTTATCAATTGCTTGAACAGGAAGGAATGAGCTTTGACGGTGTTATGAAAAGCAATGAGCGTGTAACAACGGTGAAAAAACGAATTCTGGGGAATAACCAACAGCTTTTACGCATTGATTCTGAAAACACACATGAATTATCGTTAACTGAATCAGATAAGTTCCTGAGTCAGTTGAAACAAATAGTGAGTTCGAATAAAGTAGACGGAATTATTCTGGAAGATTACAACAAAGGTGTGCTTTCGCAAGAAGTGATTCATCAGGTAATCGCACTTGCAAAAGAGAACAATATTCCTACAACGGTAGATCCCAAACTGCATAACTTCTTAGAATACAAAGGCGTAACCTTATTCAAACCGAATCTCAAAGAATTGCGTGAAGGATTGAATATTTCAGTTGATTTTTCGGATAGAAATGCATTCAAAGCAGCAATTGAGTCGTTGGAATCGAAGTTGAACAACGAAATCAGTTTTGTCACTTTGTCTGAAGATGGAGTTTATATCCAAAATTCAGTTGAATCTCACCACGTCAAAGCACATTTACGCAACATTACAGACGTAAGTGGAGCTGGAGACACAGTAATTTCTGTAGCAACTTTGTGTCTGGTTTCCGGATGTGATGTTCGTACAATTGCTGAGATTTCCAATTTGGCTGGTGGTTTGGTTTGCGAGAAAATTGGCGTGGTAACCATTAAGCCAGAAGAAATCCTTGCGGCAGTTGAAGGTCAGAAAACGACCATTTAATTGATAATTGAAAATTTAGAATTGAAAAGAAAGGTTACCGAGTCCGCCACGGCGGAAGGTATCTTTTCAATTTTGTCATTCTCCATTTTCAATTCTGTTGTATCTTTGCAAACGCATTGAACTTATAGTTTAACGAGGAAGTTCAAGTCTCGACAAAATGAAGCACGATAAAGTAAAACCATACGGCGACGATAATAAATCCAAAAAGGAGGAAGTTGCTGAAATGTTCAACAGAATTTCCGGTAAATACGATTTTCTAAACCATTTTCTTTCCGTTGGAATTGATAAAGGATGGCGAAGAAAGGCGATTAAAATGCTTGAAGAAGTTCATCCTAAACGTATTTTGGACATTGCTTCCGGAACAGGCGATTTCGCAATTGCAGCCTTGAAGTTGAATCCAACGGAAGTAGTTGGAATGGACATTTCTGAAGGAATGCTGGAAGTTGGAAGAAAGAAGATGGCGAAACTTGGAGTGAGTAATATCGTTGATATGCGACTTGGAGATTCAGAAGCACTTCCTTTTGAAGACAATTACTTTGATGGTTTAACGGTTGGATTTGGTGTTCGAAATTATGAGAATTTGGAGAAAGGATTGTCTGAAATGCTTCGTGTAGTTCGTCCGGGAGGAAAACTGATCATTTTGGAGTTTTCAAAACCAAAGAAATTCCCTGTTAAACAATATTATGCTTTCCATTCAAAGTACATTATTCCGTTCTTTGGTAAGCGTATCTCGAAAGAAGAAAAGGCATATCAGTATTTGCCAGAATCTGTTGCAGCTTTTCCTGAAGGGAAAGATTTTACAGATATTCTGGAAAAATTAGGCTACAACAATGTAGATAGAAGAACAGTTTCTGGTGGAATTGCTACGATTTATTCAGGAATTAAGTGATGGATGCATAAAGAGTTCGAAAATTCGATGTATTTGATCTTTTCGAACCTTTTGATCACTTTGAACTTGTTCAAAATAAAAGAAAACAAAGTACGTTAACAGTTAAAATGAAATTCAGACTTGCATTTATTTTCGTTCTAATGGTGATTGTTGCTCAAGCTCAACAGCAAAAGCCAAAGAACTATCGTCGTTTCGACGAGAAAACGCTGCATTTTGGATTTATGCTCGGCTTTAACAGATCTAGTTTTAATTTAATTCCGGTTACAGATGCTTATGAGCAGTACGGAATCAAAGCTTTAGAATGTAAAGCCCAGCCCGGTGGACAAATTGGAATTGTTTCTACTTTGAAACTGGGACATCCTGTTGTTCGCTTACGTTTTATTCCGACACTTTCTTTTCAGGAACGTGTGTTGAACTATTATTACACCAATCCTGATCCTGCTGCGAAGCAAGATAAAATGATGGAAGAACGTGTGAATTCAACCAACCTGGATTTCCCTATAATGCTTCAGTTTAGAACATTACGCTACAACAATTTTGCAGCCTACGTACTAGGCGGATTTCAATATTCTTATGATTTGCAGTCGATGGAGAAATCCACACAAAGTTTGATCGATCCTTTTATAAAGATCAAAGCGAACGATATGCAAGGTCAAGTTGGTGGAGGAGTAGAATTCTTTGCTCCGTATTTCAAATTTGGAATGGAGATCAAGTATTCACAAGGGTTTTCGAATTCGTTTATTCAGGACAATACCACACCATCCCGACCAATTGACCAAATGTTCAACCGGGTTCTTTGGGTATCATTAATTTTTGAAGGATAATGGAAGTTATTTTTCAATGTTCGCCGGAACAAGCGGTGGACGATCTTTGGTTGAGAAATCACATTCGTGCTGAATTAAAACTTGATAATTCCGATTTTGAATATCGTTGGAGAAAACGCTCTATTGATGCGCGAAAACGCGATATTAAGATTAATGCCAATATCGAAGTCTTTCCTGATGGAATAATTCCTGATTTTGATCCTGAGTTTTTACCGCAGCAAGTTAACAACGCTACTGAAGTTCATATTATTGGTGCTGGTCCAGCTGGTTTGTATGCCGGATTACGTGCTTTGGAATTGGGTTTAAAGCCTATTGTTTTCGAACGCGGAAAAGACGTGCGATCACGCAGAAGAGACCTGGCGAAGTTGAACAAAGAACATATTGTAAATCCAGAGTCGAACTATTGTTTTGGTGAAGGTGGTGCAGGAACATATTCTGACGGTAAACTGTATACGCGTTCCAAAAAGCGTGGAGATGTTATGAAAGCACTGAAATGGTTTGTTCATTTTGGCGCTCATGAAGATATTATTGTGGATGCTCATCCGCATATCGGAACCAATAAACTACCAACTATTATTGTTGCCATGCGCGACTGTATTCGCGAGTTTGGAGGCGAAGTACGTTTTGAAAGTAAATTGACCGATCTAACCATTGAAAATGGAAGAATCACTCAAATTGAAGTGAACGGAGAAACAATTCCATCGAAAGCTGTTGTTCTGGCAACCGGACATTCTGCCCGTGATATCTTTGAGTTGCTGCATCAGAAAGGAGTGGAGATTCAGGCAAAAGGGTTTGCGCTTGGTGTTCGTGTGGAACATACTCAGGAATTAATTGACAAAATTCAGTACCACGGAAGGTTGAATGATGATTTTCTTCCTCCTGCTTCATATGCGTTGGTTACTCAAGTAGGAGACAAAGGTGTTTATTCGTTCTGTATGTGTCCGGGTGGAATTATTGCCCCATGCGCAACTGCAGAAGGAGAAGTAGTCACGAATGGCTGGTCGCCCTCAAAACGGAATAATCCAACATCCAATTCAGGAATTGTAGTAAGTGTTGAACCGGAAGAACTTCCAGGTTTCAAGCCTAATGATCCTTTTGTAAGTTTGAATTTCCAGAAGGCAGTTGAACAAAAATGTTGGGAAGTAGCAGGAAAACAGCAAAGTGTCCCGGCGCAACGGTTAAAGGATTTTGTAGACGGAAAGAAGTCTGCAGATTTCCCCAGAACATCTTATCAACCAGGATTATTGAGTGTTGATCTGAATACGATACTACCGGATTTTATTGCACGTAGACTGCGCAAAGCCTTCGTGGATTTCGATAAAAAGATGCACGGCTATCTGACAAATGATGCGGTAATTCATGCTCCCGAATCACGAACTTCAAGTCCGGTTTCTGTTCCAAGAGATAATGAAACCTGCATGAGTTTGAATACACAAGGATTATTTCCTTGCGGAGAAGGTGCTGGTTATGCTGGTGGAATCATTTCTGCCGCAATTGACGGAATGAAGTGTGTTGATGCAGCTAACCTATATTTGAAGTCAAAAATCAAAAGTTAAAAGTCAAAAAAGGTCCTGAGTTAATTGAAATATTTCAACTAAAAAGAGTTGAACCAAATGATCTTTTTGGTTATCTTAAGTATAAACTATTCAAATTTACTTATGATTACTAAAGAATTCGACATCAAAAAAAAAGAACTTTCAATTTTGCAATTGCCTCCATCCGTTTTTGTTATTCCTTTCAGAAATCTGAAAAGGAGTACATTCTCACAAAACAACTAATTCGGTCTTCAACATCAGTTGGAGCAAATATTCGAGAATCAAGACACGCACAAAGTAATAGATTTTATTCATAAACTTAGTATCGCTCAGAAAGAATGCGATGAAACTTGTTATTGGCTTGAAATCATGGAAGAGATATTTCCTGCTTACAAAGATTCCGTCACTCCATTATTAGGTGAATCGAGAGAATTGCTTCGAATATTAAGCGCAATGATAATAAGTTCAAAGAAGTTAGAGAATTGAGTAGGAATCCATTTTAACTTTTGACTTTTGCTTTTTGACTTGTTTGAATGTGTCTCACAATATCTTCTTTTTTATACCCCATTTTCACTGCAAAATCGACCAATTCCCGATAAAGTTTTTCATCCATTTCAGGTTTTCGCGCCATGATGTAAAGGTATTTCTGTTTTGAATGTCCAACGACCACGTAAGAATAATCGTCTGCGATTTTGTAAATGTTGTATTCGGCATGAATGAGAAGCCAGATTCGTGCAATCCATTGCGTGTAATTGGTGTCGGAAACAGGAATGACTTTTTCTTTGGCGGTTTTAACTTTTCCTCCCGTCTTTTTTTGGTAAGTGGCAACAACATCAAAGAATCCATTCTTTTCGTCCCAGGTATAATTTTCTTTGGTATTGATCCAGTTCTTGTCAAGAAAACTGGGTTTAAAACCAATTACGTACCAATCACCCTGATATTTGATTGGGTCAATAGTTTCTGTTTTCTGAGCATTCATAAAGAATGAATTAAATGCCACGATAATGAGGATACAAAACCTGTTCATAGCTATGTTTTAGCTATGTTACGACATAAATCTGGTGAGTCAGTTACAGAAATTTTGGATTAAATTGTAAAGAAGTCAGAAAGTAAGTTCAAAGCCTTTGTTTTTAGAATTCACAATTTTGGAATTGAGAATTATCTGATGATTTCTGCCAAAAGTATTGCCGTAGCAGTTCCAACATTCAGTGATTCTGCTTTTCCGAATCTTGGAATAGTGACAGCAGTATCGATCAGAGTTTGTATTTCAGGTCGAATTCCCGAACCTTCATTTCCCATTACCAAAATCCCGTTTTTAGCATATTCGGTTTCTCTGTAGTTGTTACCATTCAAAAGCGCA
>CAMLET010000142.1 GCA_946479125.1 uncultured Flavobacteriales bacterium | reverse complement strand
CTCAAAGAGCATTTTATTTAACCGCAAAGAAAAGAGAACGCAAAGATGATAAGAAACTTTGCACTTATCTGCCGAACAAGCAGGCTCTTCTTTCTTTGCGTTTCATTTTTTAGCTGAGAGAGTTCTATAAACTAAGCTCCTCTCTTAAGAATTTTCGTCCGACACCAGATTTTAGAAATTTCTCTTGATTCAACGCCTCGGATTTCGATTCGAAAAACCAAACATGGATCACTACCCATGGACGATAACGAAGTGTATGACCTTTAGTTCCGAAAACACTATGAGATGCAATCCGACTAATTAGGTCAGAAGTATATCCGATATAAATTTTACCTGGATTTGACTGTGATTAGAGTATGTAGGTGACGAATTGGTTCATGAATAGTGCTTTATTTCTAAGATACGAAAAAACGTGAAACTGAAATACGCATAGATTTCAGTTTCACGTTTTTTTGATTCTCTCGAAATTAAATTCACTGTCAAAACGCCAAAAATAGCAGAAAGATAACCACCTCGATCTGCAACATGAAGTGGGACCATAACATCTATAAATAGAAAGAGAGAAGCTAGTCGAATTCTCTTTTTATAACGAGAGGGAGATTAACTCCCGTCCGCCTCGGGCGGATATGAATCCGGCGTCCAATATGTGGAAACAAAAAAAAAAGGAAACATCTCTGTTTCCTTTTTTGTAGCGAGAGGGAGATTTCCTGCCTGAATGCCTCTCAGGCAGACAGGGAACTCCCGTCCGCCTCGGGCGGATATGAATCCGGTGCCCAATATGTGGAAACAAAAAAAAGGAAACATCTCTGTTTCCTTTTTTGTAGCGAGAGGGAGATTTGAACTCCCGACCTCAGGGTTATGAATCCGGCGCTCTAACCAACTGAGCTACCTCGCCATTAATATTTTTATCTAACTATTTCTTTTTTGCTTTGAACTCCCGTCCGCCTCGGGCGGATATGAATCCGGCGCTCTCACTCAGCCGCGGCTGAAGCTACCTCGCCATATTCTCGAAAACACAGTTGTCCTAGCGTTTTCGAGGTGCAAAGTTAGAACGTTTTTTTACTTTAACAAGTCTACGAACGATCTTCTTCGAATAAAATTTTAGTGTTGTGCTTTAGTGTTCTGAGAATCAAACTGAAAAGCAATGCTCCTGCAAGCCAATAAACATATTTAATTTCCATTGGAACTTTACCGAGTATTGTCCACTCTCTTACGTAAGCCACAAAAATGAAACCGATTGCCGTAGCTGAAATTCCAGCGTATTCACGGCGTAAAATCGTTTTCATAGAAAAACTGATCTCACCTTTTTCGTGATTCTTCATTGAAGGCCAGAATGCAGGAACTTTCATAGACCAATTCACATAAGAGTCACCAAATTTTCTTTCTAAGAAACGTTCTTCTGCAAACATGATTCGCTCATAATAAAGCCAGAACAACAAACTTACAATGATGAAAAAATAGATATTGAATGTAAATGCAACAATTCCAATCCACATGAAATAGTTTCCTAAATACAATGGGTGACGAACAGTTGAATAAATCCCTTTAGTGTTCAGCGCTTCAGCAACTTGACCTTCACTCGTATTTCTACCGGAAGTGTTTTTATTACTTGTACCAATCGCAATTGCTCTAATTACCTGTCCGGCAATCGACATTGCAATTGCAACTCCAAGTAATATATAGTAAAGTTGATCGTTATCCATGATGCATTTGACATCAGTGAAGTAGATAACCGGAACTGCTAAAACAAAGAGAATCACCGGAATTTGTCCACGATACTTGAACAATTTGTTACCATTTTTCTCGAAACTATGTACTAATGCCATGAAAAGATTTATGTATATTGCGACCTGAATTATATCGCGAAATTAATATTATTAAGCTAGTATGGCAAATAAGGAAAAATTCGAATTGGAATATGTGCTAAAAACTTCTCCTAAAGTGCTTGATAAACTAATTTCTACTCCTGATGGTTTAAGTGAATGGTTTGCTGACGATGTTTTCGTTCGTGACGAAGTGTATACTTTCGAATGGGACAAAAGTGAAGAGCAAGCTCGCTTGATAAATAAAAAGCAAGGTGAAAGCATCAAATGGCAATGGATTTTTGATGAAGAAGATGAATTAGATACTTTCTTCGAAATGAAATACACTATTGATCCCATGACGAAAGCTGTGATTTTTACGGTAACGGATTATGCTGAACCAAATGAACATGACGAAATTAAACGACTGTGGGAAAAGCAAATCCAAAACTTGCGTAGAGTAATTGGTGCTTAACTCATAGCTTTCCTTTATTTCTGGTTATCTTTGCCTAAGTAGCATTGTGAAGAAACTTACCATTTTTAGTATTCGTTCTTTTATAGGTCCATTTGTTGTGACCTTCGCTATTTCTATGTTCATGCTTATCATGCAGTTTACATGGAAATACATCGATGATTTAATGGGGAAAGGATTGTCAGTTGGCGTTTTAACTGAATTGATTTTCTATGTCTCTGCCGGATTAATTCCTCTTGCACTTCCATTGGCAATTCTTCTAAGTTCAATTATGACCTTAGGTAATCTTGCGGAAAACAATGAATTAACGGCTCTTAAATCTTCAGGCTTACCACTGTTAAAGATCATGCGCCCATTGATTTTTGTTGTGCTTCTTATTGCCACGGGAACGTTCTTCTTTTCAAACTATGTAATTCCAGTTGCCAATCTGAAATGGCATTCACTCATTTTTGATATTCAGCAAACGAAGGTTTCGATTCTTTTAAAACCCGGCTCCTATTCGAAAGAAATTGATCAGTATGCTATTAAGGTTGAAAGCGGAAAAGACAATACCTTTTATGGAATCACCATTCACGATTATAGCGAACCGCAAGTTTCAAAAACTATAAAAGCCGATTCAGGAACAATCTATCGAAGTAAACGTGGCGATTACCTGCTCTTCCAAATGAAAAATGGAAAAGTGATTGAAGAATTAAATTCATTACCTCCTGTTTTTCCGCCGAAAGGACAGTTTATCTTAACTGGATCATCGAGCAGACCAGCCAATGATATTGAATTTACCGAGGCCACTTATAAAATGAGTTTGATGGGCTTCAATTTGAATAGAAGTCAGGAAGATCTGTTTAAAGATGAATACGAAATGTTGAACGTCTTCCAAATTCAGGAAGCACGAGACAGTATGCAGCGTGAAAGTGACAAACGTTGTATCGAGTTTAAAAAGGCACGCAAAATGGAACGTCCACTTTTTCAATCGATTGTATTTAAAGCGTCTAATGATGGTCGTCCAACACAATTGAAGGATAGCATGCAGGAGATTCCGGAGAAAACGCTTACTCAGAAAGATTTTGATGCTAACGAACGAAAGGCAGCCTTGAATGCAGCAATTGTTAATCTAAGAAACCTGAATCAAAACCTTGAAAACGAGAAATTGGTTTACGAAAGCCTGGAAAACAGTAATGGTAAGTTTCTACTTGAGTTTCACCGAAAATTTGCTCTTTCTGCCGCTGTTCTGATTCTTTTCTTTGTAGGAGCACCTTTGGGAGCAATTGTTCGAAAAGGTGGATTTGGTGCACCAGTGGTAATTGCAGCACTGCTGTTCATGGTTTACTTCGTTCTTTTTAGTGTTGGAGAAGGTCTGGCTGACACAGGAAGTATCTCACCATTCTGGGGGATGTGGATGCCGACCCTTGTTCTATCTCCTTTTGCAATTGTTTTAATGACTGCAGCTTCAAACGACCTTCGCGTTTTTGAACGTAAAACCTGGAGAATTCTTTTAAGCTTTGGATTCCTAAAATGAGAATTCTTTACATCGCTCATAAACCTCCGGTTCCCAATGTAGATGGCGGAACTTTTGCAATGCGGCAATTTGCAGATGTTTTGACCGATGAAAACAAAGCAGACGCATACATTCTTTCAACACACAAGCATCCGTTTACATCAGAATCTAAAAACTATTTCAATTCAAAGTTTGAACATTTCGAAAACGAATTTATTCATACCGAAATTAAATTGATTCCTTTCCTACTCTCTTTATTAATTGGAAGAAGCTACATTCTTCAGCGTTTCAGAACGAAGGGTTTGGCTTCATTTTTAACGAAGAATAAATACGATCTAATCATTTGCGATAGTTTGTTTTCGCTCTATGCTTTAGATCAATCCAAACAATACGGATCAGCTAAGATCTGGCTCAGAAGCCATAATGTGGAATTTCTAAATTGGATAAGCCTTTCTAAACAGCAATCTTTCGTAAAAAAGTGGCTTTATATGGTTCAGGCAAAACAACTAAAGAAAGCAGAACTCCAATTGATTTCTAAAACACAGTTGAATCTTTGCATTAGCCAGGAAGATCTTCAAATTTTTAAGAAACTTTTGCCACAGTCCAAAACAACCTTATTCCCCATTCACATTGCTCAAAATTCGTCTTTAGAAGTAGTGAACAGGGCTTGTTATTTTATTGGTTCGAATAATTGGGGACCAAATATTGATACCGTAAATTATCTTTTGGAATGCTGGCAAGATGAGAACTTCCAAAAGCACGAGATTACCATTGCTGGTGGATTTAACGAAAACTATTCTCCTGAAAAAGTGCCGAATGGTGTTAAATTGATTGGACGTGTTGAAAATGTAGAAGAATTCATGGTTAAACATGGAATTTTAGTCGCACCAAGTTTTAGCGGAAGCGGAATAAAAGTTAAAATACTGGAAGCACTTGGTGCCGGTGTTCCTGTCATCACAACCGATTTTGGTGCGCAAGGAATTGAAAAAGAAGCCGGATTGATCATGGTAAAAAATAAAGAAGAGCTCCTAAAGGCAATTGAACGATTGAAATCGGATGATGTGTATTTCCGCCAAATAAGTGAACAAGGAAAAAATTACATTCAGGAAAAACATAGTTTTGCTGCTGTAAAAAGAATTTTAAACGAAGCTTTTGGAAATTAAAAAGGATATAGTTGTTTGTTTATCGCGCTTTCCGTTCCCATTGGAAAAAGGCGACAAGCTTCGTGCATATTATCATCTCAAATCACTTTCAGAAGGATATAACATTACATTAATCTGTGTTTCAGACAAAGAAGTAACACCTTCCGAATTTGAACGTGTTAAAGAATTCTGCAAAGCCATTCATGTTTTCAAACTGACAAAACTTGGACTGCTTCTTCAATTGTTCCTGAGTATTTTCTCGAATAAACCTTTTCAAATTCAATATTTCTACCGCCCATCTATCCGTAGAAAGATCGAAACGATTTTAAATGAAGTCAAACCAAATCACATTTACTGCCAATTGGTTCGTTGTTCAGAATATGTAAAAAACTACCATTTCTGTCCCAAAACCATAGATTACATGGATGCGTTAAGCAAAGGAATGGAGCGAAGAATTGATACCGAGCCATTCTATAAAAGCTGGTTCTATAAAATGGAAACGAAACGTTTAAGAAGGTATGAAACACTAACTTTCGACTATTTCGAAAACCATATTATCATCTCTGAGCAGGACAAAAATCACATTCATCATCCAAAGAAAAACAAGATTCATGTCGTTCCCAACGGAGTTGATCAAAGCTTCTTCGAGAAATTGGGAGTTGAGAAAAAATACGACCTCATTTTTACCGGTAATTTCAGCTATGCACCAAACATTAGTGCAGCACAGTATTTAGCCAGACAAATTTTACCGGAATTAAACAAAAAAGGACTTCAATTGAGTTTACTTCTTGCCGGTGCTAGTCCAGACAAAGAAGTGCTTTCATTAGCAAACTCACAAATCACAGTTTCCGGCTGGGTAGATGATATTCGTTATTCCTATCAAAGCGCGCATATTTTTGTTGCACCACTTTTCATCGGAACCGGATTGCAAAACAAGCTTTTAGAAGCCATGGCCAGCTCACTTCCATGTATTACAACTCCTCTGGTTAACAATGCGCTTGGTGCTACGAACGGGAAAAATATTCTTTTAGCGGAAGATTTGCAGGAGTTCGTCGAAAAAATTGTGATTTCTAGAACAGAATTAGATAGTTTTAATGAATTATCACACAATGGTCAGGATTTTGTGTGGAAAAACTACTCATGGCAAACTCAAAACTCAAAACTACTTTTGCTATTATCGTCATCACACCAATCTTAGTACTTACATCATGTACTAAGACTCAATACATGCCTTCATGGTTCATTGGAAAATGGAAAGCTGAATTCAACGGTATTAGTGTGGTAGAAACTTGGGAAAATCATGACAACTATTATTCTGGTGTCACCATTTGGGATGATCACGGTCTCCAATCCAAAGAAACAATCAAATTATACTACGAAGCAGATAAACTGATCTACCAAGTCAAAATTGAGGAGTCTGTCACTAAATTTATCTGCGAAAACCTTGATAACGATACGTTGATCTTCGTCAACAATAAAAATGATTATCCTAAACGAATCATTTACACAAAGCCAGTTAAGAAAGAAATGAAAGTGTGGATTGACAATTTCCAGAACGATAGTCATACATCAACATTTTATTTCGAAAAGAAGTAAATCCAAATAATTTATTTACCTTGGTATTTATTTAACATTACTTATTGATTTTCCTGCTATTTTATGACGTTATTCTTTAGAATAGCGGTAAATTTGTGGAACTTTTAAGGATATGTCTTTCAAATTAAATACTATAGAAGAAGCCATTGCTGAAATTCAAGCAGGCAAAGTGATCATTGTTGTTGACGACGAGGATAGAGAGAACGAAGGTGATTTCTTGACCGCAGCACGCAATGCCACACCAGAAGTAATCAACTTTATGGCAACACACGGTCGAGGATTGATCTGTGCTCCTTTGGTTGAAGAAAGGTGTGACGAACTTCAGCTTGAAATGATGGTGAACACCAACTCAGCGGCTTACGAAACTCCGTTTACGGTTTCTATTGATTTAATTGGTCATGGATGTACAACCGGAATCTCCGCTTCAGATCGTTCTAAAACTGTTTTGGCGTTAATCGACCCGAACACGAAACCTGAAGAATTAGGAAAACCTGGACACATCTTCCCTCTTCGCGCTAAAAAAGAAGGCGTACTAAGAAGAGCTGGACATACTGAAGCAGCAACAGATTTATCGCGACTTGCCGGATTTGAATCGGCAGGTGTCATTTGTGAAATCTTAAATGAAGATGGATCAATGTCACGTCTACCAGAATTGGTAAAAATAGCAGAGAGATTCGATTTGAAAATTATTTCAATTGCAGACTTAATTGCTTATCGCATGAAACACGAATCTTCTATTACACGCCAGGTGAAAGTTGAAATGCCAACAAAAGTTGGGAATTTCGATTTGGTAGCCTATTCAGTAAATTCAACAGGACAAGAACATTTGGCTTTGGTTAAAGGTGAATGGGGTCCGAACGACCCAGTTTTAGTTCGCGTTCACTCTTCTTGTATCACAGGTGACATCTTCGGATCTTGCCGATGTGACTGTGGTCCTCAATTGGAACACGCCATGCAAATGATCGAAGCCGAAGGAAAAGGTGTTATCGTTTACATGAATCAGGAAGGACGAGGAATTGGTTTGATGAACAAACTAAAAGCTTACAAACTTCAGGAAGAAGGTTACGATACTGTTGAAGCTAACATCAAACTTGGATTTGAAAGCGATCAACGTGATTACGGAATTGGAGCTCAAATTCTTCATGATCTTGGAGTTCAGAAGATCCGTTTGATGAGTAACTATCCATAAAAACGCTCCG
>CAMLET010000141.1 GCA_946479125.1 uncultured Flavobacteriales bacterium | reverse complement strand
ATTGGCACTGGGCCGTTTAAATTTGCGGAAATCAAGGAATCGGAGCAAAAAGAAATTATCCTTACAAAAAATGAAGATTACTACTTAACGGATAAAAAAGGAAACCAACTTCCTTATTTAGACAGCGTAATTTTTGTTGTTGAATCTAGAAAATTGGAGCAGTTAGAACGATTTGAAAGAGGTGAAACACAGTTTCTAAGTTCCTTACCTACTTCCAGAATTACTGAAATGCTCGAAGGAAGAATTAAGGACTTCAATTCTGAACCGCCCTTAATGGTTCTTTACAACAATCCTCTTCTTACTACAAACTATTATTTCTTTAATATGACGGAGGATAGATTTAAGGATCCTCGCGTTCGAAAAGCATTTAATTATGCAATCGATAGAGAAAAAATTACACGTGATGTTTTGCGTGGGCAATATCATGAGAACGGTATTTATGGGATTGTGCCTCCAATCGGAACGGCTTTTAAAGGATATGACTTTAAAGGAGTGAAGGAAGTTGGATATTCGTATAATCCTGAATTAGCACGAAAATTACTTGCTGAAGCTGGTTTTCCGAATGGCGAAGGTTTCGGTTCTGTTAATCTTAGAATTAATATTGGTGATGTAAACGGTGCTGTTGCTGAAGAAGTTTCGGCTCAAATTCGTCAGGTACTTGGAATTAACGTAAACATTGACGCCTCTTCTTTTGAACAGAAGGATGAAGATGCTGACTATGCTCGTGGAGATATGTTCCGTTCTGCATGGATTGCAGATTTTTCGAGTCCGGAAACGTTCTTAAGTAATTTTTATAGTGGTTATTTGCCAACAAATCCGGCAGATGCTTCTCAATTAAATCAGGCGCGATATAATAATCCGGTTTTCGATAAGTATTTCGAAATGGCTCGACATGCAAATTCTCAGCGTGAGCAATATAAATTGTTTGCTGAAGCTGAAAAAGAAATGTTGAAAGATCCACCAGTGATGATCTTGTGGTATGCCAATGATTTCCAGTTGTGTTATTCACGCGTTCGAAACCTAAAGATTAATCCAATGAACTTTTTGGATCTGAGAGAGGTTTATTTTAAAGATTGGACGAAAGAAGAATTTTTGAAGACGGTTCAATAATCGTTTAACTTTACCCTATGAAACTAATCTGCTTGATAGCTAGCTTGTGCTTGTATGTACAACTATGGGCTCAGCCTACCCAAACCGTTCGTGGAATAATTCGAGAAAATGAAACGGAGTATGAAATTCCCGGAGCTACGTTGAAAATTATACTTGGAGATAAAACGCTTGGTGCAGTATCTGATATCAATGGAGAATATAGAATTGATAATGTTCCCGTGGGAAAACACGACATGCAGGTTTCCTATTCGGGTTTCGAATCTCAAACGATAAGTATTACGGTTAATTCCGGAAACCAGGCTATTTACGATATCAAACTTGCTGAAAAAATCAAAGAGATAGGCGAAGTTGAGATTGTTGGAGTTAAAGAAGGTGAAGTTAAAAATGAAATGGCAACTGTTTCGGCTCAACAATTCTCCGTTGCAGAAACCGAGCGTTTTGCTGGTTCACGTGGAGATCCCGCGCGCATGGCAAGTAATTTTGCCGGAGTTCAGGGAGCAGATGATTCGCGCAACGATATCGTTGTAAGAGGAAATTCGCCATTGGGAATAGTTTATAAGGTGGAAGGAATTGATATCCCGAATCCGTCGCATTTTTCCATTTCGGGTTCTTCTGGTGGACCAGTCTCCATCATCAACAATAAGAGTTTAGCCAATTCTGATTTCTTTATGTCTGCATTTCCGGCTGAATATGGGAATTCACTTTCGGGAATTTTCGATTTAAAATTGCGAAATGGAAACAACGAACGACATGAATTCACGGGTCAATTTGGTTTTTTAGGAACAGAATTTTTAACTGAAGGGCCTTTGAATAGAAAGAAAGGAAGCAGCTATTTAATTATGGGTCGCTATTCTACTTTGAGTTTATTTCAGTTTATGGGAATCAAAATTGGAACTGATGCTGTTCCAGCTTACGGAGATGGGGCGTTCAAATTCAACTTTCCGTTAAAGAACAAAGGCTATTTATCGTTTTGGGGAATTGGTGGAAAGAGTAATATTGCTATCAAAATTTCTGATCAAACAGAATTCAGTACAGAATTTTATGGTGAAGGCGACCGCGACCAATATTTTGGAACTGCGATGGCTACAACAGGTTTGACTTATAAAAAATCGCTAAGTGAAAAGACGTTTTTTACGGCAACGCTTGCAGGTTCATTCGAAAACCAACATTCAAAACACGATTATCTAATTCGTTCTTTGGATACTACAGATGTGAACGGACAACAAACAGTTCGCATTCACATTGATAGTATTTATCAGTTGATGGGCTACACTTTCAATACTTCTAAAGCTTCATTATCGGCAACATTCAACCACAAAATTTCGAAACAGCATATTTTGCGTTTTGGGATGAATTCGGATATGTTGTTCTTCAATATGCAGGATTCTGTTTTGGATGTTACACATACTTATTTCATCAATCGTTGGGATTACAAAGGAACCGCAGCCTTGTTTCAGCCATTCGTTCAGTGGAAATATAAAGTGAATGACCAGTTGCAGCTAACGGCCGGATTACATAGCCAGTACTTTACACTTTCAAATAGTTTGAGTGTTGCAGAGCCTCGTTTAGGTTTCAAATACAATTCTACGAAAGATTGGTCGTTCTTTGGTGGAGCCGGAATTCATAGCCAAACTCAGCCTTATTATACCTACAGTTATCATACATCCGATGCAAATGGAAACCAGGTTCTTCAAAACAAGAATATGGGCTTTTCAAAAGCAGCTCACAGTGCTTTAGGCTTTGAGAAGAACTTTAAGAAAGGATTTGTTGTTCGTTCTGAAATCTATTACCAGCATTTGTATCAAATTCCGGTTACTGTTCAACCGTCTTCTTTTTCAATGATCAATCAGGGAAGTGGCTTTGCGCGTATTTTCCCGGACTCATTAAAGAATGACGGAACAGGAATGAATTATGGGATTGAAATTACAATTCAAAAGTTCTTCAACAAGAGTTTTTATATGCTTTTCACTACTTCTATTTATGATAGCAAGTATAAAGGTAGCGATGGTATTGAACGAAATACATCGTACAATGGATTGTATACTTCTAACTTTTTGTTTGGTAAAGAGTTCAAATTAAATGATAAGCAAACCATTGGAATTGGAGGGAAAGTGACGGTTGCAGGGGGTAAGCGATATGGCTATGTTAATTTAGCTGCTACAAATCTTCAAAATGAGATCATCTATTCCGATTCGTTATTCAATGAACGCCAGTTTAGAGATTATTTCAGAGCCGATTTGAAGTTGAGTTGGAAATTGAATGCAGATAAAGTTACCCACGAAATTGGATTGGACTTGGTGAATTTGTTGAACACAAGAAATGTATTGAGTTTGGCTTATGCCCCGAATTTGGCGAATCCAAGTGCCGAACCAATTGCGGAGAAAACACAACTTGGTTTCTTGCCTTTATTCTATTACAGAATTGGGTTTAAGTTGTCTGGTGGAAGTAAATAAACCATGGCTAGAACTGCGCAACAGGAACAGATCATTGCGAAATTGAATTCGAATCGATTGTACAAATTGCTCGATTCAATTGTATTGTTCATGCTCATTGGACATACTTCCTTCGTTGTGCTTTTCTACTTCTTTGATCGTACTGAGTTCAGATGGATTTGCTGATCAGTTGGGTGGACCGAAAGGGAAGAAATTCAAATCAAGCAAGTTTAAAGAATTATTGGTTGAAAGTGTCGAAACAGACCTGGAAGTCAGAATCGATTTTGTCAGAAATGCCTATACGGATTGGAAAGCGGACTTCGAACAATTGGATGATGTAACCGTTCTCGGGATAGAAATTTGATTTCATTTTCCAACTTGTCTATTCTTATCGAATCTAACCTATAAATTATTCATGCATAACTTATAGTACTAATTGGTGTTTCATTAAAATAGAATTTCACTAATTTGGTGCATTAATCGAAAAAACAACACTATGAAAAAAATGAGACTTTTAGTTCTTAGCGCCCTAATCGTTAGTGGTGCAAACGCACAAAACTTAAACCTTGACACTTGGTCGAATTCTACAACTGCAACTGGTTGGACTGCTCCGTTGAACGGATTTGAAATGGCTATTCCTGGTGAGGATGCTACTGCCAACGAAGCAACTGGAGTTTCTGGCTCTTGTGCCCGTTTGAACCCAATTAACTTGAGTGCCTTAGACCCGACAGCCCCAATTATTTCGATTTTTGGTTTAGGAACAGATAACGATTCAGATTTGGTTCCTGATGGAATTCCGTATACAACGCGTATCGAGTCTATTGATTTTCAAGCGAAACTTGCGCTTACCGGTGATGCTGGTGCGGTTGTGCAGGCTTTGATGATTAACGGTTCTGATACTATCGGAACTGGAGTAATAGAGTTTACAGCTAATATCGCGAACTTCACCGCACAAAACTTTGTCATCGATTATGATCCTACATTTGACGGTGTTGATCCTGACAGATTGGTTCTGGTTGCTTTAGTATTTGGAACGGATTCTATTTCAACAGATACGGATTTCTATATTGATCAATTTGTTTTGAACGATGTGGATAATACAAGTTTGAATGAATTGGATTCAGATCTTTGGTCAGTAGCAACAATAAACAATCAAATTGTTGTTTCTGGAGTTCAGTCTGGAGAGGTTGTAGTTTACAATACAAACGGACAAATTTTAGGTTCTGCGTCTGTTGTCAACGGAATTGCTTCTATTGATGCATCTAATGCAAGCGGAATGGTTGTGGTTCAATTGACACGTGGAAATGAGTCAGGAATTAAGAAATTGATTTTGTTCAAGTAATCATTGACAAATATTAAAAATGAAGGGTCCCGTATATACGGGACCCTTTTTGTTTTCCCACAGATGCGCAGATTTTTAATGCGCCTACCGGACGCATTCGCCTTGTATTACAAAAATGCCATACAAAAGAGCGAGGCTGTTAGGTGAGTCTGCCCTAGGCGGATGGGAAAGTTGAATGTCCGCGGAAATCCTACTTCGGTTGGTAGTTCACCATCCAATTGATTCCGTACTTATCCGTAAAACTACCATAATAAGCACCAAAGAACATATCCTGAAGCGGCATTGTAATGTTTCCACCTGCTGAAAGCTCATTGAAAAGTCTGTCAGCTTCTTCTCTTGAATTTGGTTCAAGATTAATATGCATGTTATTACCCGAATTAAGCTCAAATCCCATTTCTTTAGGCGCATCTGTCGCCATTAAAACATGATTTCCTAATAGTGGTAATTCGCAATGTAGAACCATGTCTTTTATCTCATCTGCAATAGGCGGAGCATCTGTTGTTGCAGGAATGTCGCGGAATCGCTGTATTCCGTTTACAAACTCGGTTTTGAATACTGAACGATAGAATTCCATTACTATGTCTGTATTACCAGGAAAGTTTACATAAGTAGAAACTCTTGGATCGTTGTTCGGTTTTTTGTCTTTTCGCAACTGAAATTGTGCACTGATAAATTCGTCCAAATTCTCCATTGCCGAAAGGAATCCTTCTTTGAAGCCCATTGAGATAATTCCTTCTAATGCTTCCAAAGTTTTGAAACTCAAAGTCACATTTACTTTCGTGTTTCCGTTTGCCTCGTTGAATTTGACTTCCCAATTCGTTTGCGGCATTTGCGAGTTGATATTTCCTTCAGCATCACAAAAACCATCAGTTCCTGTATACATTACTTCCGTTTCAATTTGTTCGTAATCCGCGAAACTGTAATGTTTCTCACCACTTGGACCACTCATGTAGAAAAGCCATCTTCCACCAGGAACAAAATTCATTGTAACGGTATTCGTTTTCCATGGACGTGGAGCCCACCAAAGATCTAAGATCTCAGGATTCGTCCATGATTCCCATACCAAATCAACCGATGCAGCAAATTCGCGTTCTACATAGATCTTGTTGTTCGCTTTATCCGCGTTGAAATTCATTAACAAACTATTTTTCATTTTTCTTCTTTTTTAAAGTTTCTAATACATCGTCTAACTGATTAAAACGATCTTCCCAAATTGCTCTGAACTGTTGGAGCCATTGATCAATCTCTTTCATTTTGTCGACTTTTAGCTGGTAGTGAATTTCCCTACCTTGTTTCGTAATCGTTAAAAGTTGGCATTCATCAAGCAACTGAATATGTTTCGAAACTGCTTGTCGACTTGTGTGAAAATGCTCGGCCAGGGCATTTGGTGTCATCGCCTGGGTTGCCAGTAAAGTCAGAATTAACCTTCTTGTTGGATCTGCAATGGCTTGAAAAACATCTCTTTTCATATTTCAATTGATTTAATGCAACTATATGGTTGCAAATATATGCAACTTTTTGGTTGCGCAAAATGTTTTTGAGATTTTTTATTTTAGTTTAGGGGTTGGGGTGAATCATCATTCACCCTTACAACGCTCTTTTAGAATGACCCAGTTTTCGGAACCCCAAACTTTCAGCAGCCTCATCGCCATAAAGAAAAGCAATGATTATAGAGTAATCTGTGGAACCTTTGATGCGTTGATATAGCGGTTCAAATTCAGGCTTCACTAAATCTTCGATTCCGATTTGCGCTCTGACCCATGATTCCTGAAGAACATGTTGCTCGAGTGTTTCAGGCTTGCCATGGCTTTCAAAATAAATGGTTCTATAAGCTGCAGCTTTACTTCTTTCAATTATTAATTCTTCTGAATAATCTTCACTTGACCAAAAATACGGGGTGCAAAATCCACGTTCGATCAACGGATTCAGTTGAAATTTACTTTGATAATCGGTAGTAAATCGATTTGTCCAACCACCTAGAAGATCGTCTGCCAGATTGATCACAATTTCGTATTCTTTCTCTGAAGAAATGCTTCGAAGTGTTTTAGAAATAAGTTCTTCCGCATTGATTTGTTTCAGTTCATTCAACTTTACGGAAAGATGTTCTTTTGCCATAGGATTGTAACCGCCAATCGGCAGTTCCATATCACTTTTGGAATTTCCCTGAAGCATTTTTAAGTAGAGATCAAATCGTTGTTGATTTCGAGGATACTCGTAGAAATCAATCATTAAATCAAGAACCGGACGAACTTTAAACATGATTTATGCTGTAAACCTCCCAATTCTGGCCATCTTCTTCATAAGATTTGGAATGGGTCAATCCTAGTTTTTCAAGCACACGAATAGAAGCGAAATTCTCTTTTCTAGCTCTCCCAACAATGGTTTTCATATTGAATTTTTCGAAGCCTACGTTCAGACAAGCAATTGCGCTTTCTGTTGCGTAGCCAGAATTCCAGTGTTTTCTGAAAAAACGGAAACCGATGTCAAATTCATCTTTTTCTTCTGAATATTTCAGTCCGCACCAGCCAAGAATTTCATCATCCGATTTACGAACAACAGCCCATCTTCCAAAACCATATTTGCTGTAATGGTCATATTTTTCAAAGAATTCTTTGGCTTCTTCAACGCTCTCGAAAGCATCATCTCCGGTATAACGAATTACCTCTTCATCGAGATTTAAGTCATACGCGAATTGTGCATCGGCGGGAGTTATTTCCCTAAGATAAAGTCGTTCTGTTTCTAAATGGAAAGCCATGAATAAGTCAAAAATCAAAAGTTAAAAGGCAAAAAGGTCACCGAGCGGAGTCGAGGTGCTTTTTGCGTTTAATACAACAATTGTTTCTTGCTTGAATTCTTCCAGCCCGCTTGTGATTCGTATTCAACGAAATATACTTTCAGATCGGCCTGAGATTCGTATTGAACAAAGTATACGGTTTTCTTAGCCTGACTTTCGTAATC
>CAMLET010000140.1 GCA_946479125.1 uncultured Flavobacteriales bacterium | reverse complement strand
TTTCTGTAAAAAAGTTCTGATCTCGTTTCTCCGAAATTGTTGATCTACGTAAGAAGTTCAGCAAAAGGGCATGGTTTAGGAAATCAAATTGAAGGTCATACTGGTACGTATTCCCCATAGGCAAAACTGGATTCTGTAAAAGGATGTAAGGCTTTCTTTGCTCAATTCCCGCAAGTCGATCTGGTGTTCATGGATATTCACTTAGCGGATGGAAATGCAATGGATTTTTTGAAGGAATTTCCGATCTCTACGCCAATCATATTTACCACTGCTTTCGATCAATATGCGTTGAACGCTTTCAAAGTGAATGCAGTGGATTACTTGCTCAAACCAATCGACAAAAACGAATTAGAATCGGCGATTCAAAAGCACATGCGCTTATCGTCACAACAACAAAATGACTTGTTAGAGAACATTCGAATGCTGACAAAAGGAAACGTTTACAAAAACCGTTTCATGGTTAAGTTGGGTGATTCACTAAGTTCTATCAAAGCAGAGGAAATTCACCATTTTATTTCGGAAGACGGAATGGTCTTATTGGTTACCAATCAAGGCAAACGTTTTCCGTTGGATTACAACCTGGATCAGCTTGAACAACTCATTGAACCGAAGGAATTCTTCCGTATTAACAGAAAAGTGATAGTTCGATTGGACTCCATTCAAAAAGTGGCGAGTTACTTCAATAGTCGTTTGAAAATTCATGCGCTGCAACTTTCAGAAGACGATGCAATCGTGAGTCGGGAACGCGTGGGGAATTTTAAGGAGTGGTTTAGCTAGAGAGACTTAAGACAAAGGACGATAGACTTAAGAATAATTTCAGTTCTAATACAAAATTCTTAAGTTTACTTATTGACTTAGCAACATGAAACTTCTTGTCACCGCAATCTTTTTGTTTTTTCTTACCGGCAATGCGATTTCTCAGGATTTGGATTCGTTGGAGAAGGATTGGTATTTTATGATGTTATCCTATGGAAACGTGAAAGATTTCCACCATTTCGATTTAGATCATAAGAAATTGGAACTAAGAATTGAATCGGATTCTGTGAAACGAAAAGTAACACTTGATTCAAGTGAAATCCATGCATTTTTTGAATCCTTGAAAAAGGTGTTAAATGAAAAAACCAGTAATCCTATTACCGACGCTAAATACGATAAGTGGTCTGAAGAAAAAGCAGCTCAAATCTGGTACGACTATTCTAACTATCAGTTTGATCGACGGTCGAACGAAATTGCTATAGCAATCCTACAAGACTTTAACTGGCTTGATAATAGAAATGCATTAATAATAGAAGAACGTCACCATCAAAAACGCAAACATCTTAGTTTCAACATTTACTCGGAAGAACAAACAATTCGATTGGAATCACGCACCCCTTTTAAACAATTTGAACTTGAATATAAATCGGCTGATACAATTATCTATTCTGACAAGTTACTCGCAGCGTTGGAAGATCTGTTCCAATTCAAAGATTCCAGTTCATTCGAAACTACTAGTATTGAGAAAATACAGGTGAATTATGCCTTTGAAGTAAAGATTAAAGACTCTATAAATAATTACTGGCTTCATGAAATTCTGGACGAAAAAGAATTCAATTTTTTGACTAACCGTGTTTTCATACAGAACCCTGTAATATGCAGTAAGGAAACAATTGATTGGGGAAAACGAAATGCTGTTCGCTTTCTGACACCATCGACATTCCACGGAAATATTTGGTATTCACTAATTTTCGCGTATCCGAACTTAGAAAAATACATATCGGGATATGAACCTAAAGATTTCTTCAGCGAACGAACACGATACAAAAGACGACTTGACGAAAAGTTTCTTGACAAAAATCAAGTAATCGAATATTGTCAGAAAAACTTCCAATCCAAGGGAATCATTCATTACGTGCGAAACCGTTCATTTTCATTCAAAGCTCGCAGAGATTTCAAATCCGATTTTAAAGCAAGCGGTCAGGACAAGCACTTGTACAAAGGCAAACTGAAACACGCCATTTTGTTCGAATTGCAGGAAGGTGAACATAACGATTTGCAGTATCATGAAAAACTTAAGAATGTTTCTTATTGGGTGTTCCTTGAAGACGGAACCATCATTCTCTGGCAGAGTTCGGGTGATAAAATCATGAACTTTCCGCAGGAGTTTGTGAATGGTACTAACTGTAAAGTGATTTCGAAAGAAGATTTTACGTTGTACGAAACAAAAAATTGAACCATTAAGAGATTAAGAGCATTAAGATGGACTCGTTCTTCTTGTTTACATTCTCCCCTTTTCAACATCTTGAGTAAACATGTTAACTTTAGTAAACTGAACAAATCATATGGAAGGATGTATGAACGTCCTGATTTACGACTGATATGAAAAACCTCTTCCTTTTATTTTCATTGATCATCTCAACACTTTCGTTTGGTCAGCAAGATACTGACACCTTAAAACTCATCGCTAGATATAACTCATTCTGGTTCGGAGACAATTATACCTACGGAAATTATACTGTTTTGTATGAAATTGAAGGTCATGTAGCCAAAGGTCAGATTACGGTAGCTTCCACTTCCGGGCTAGGGCTAAACAATGTTAAAGACACTGTTCTTTTAACGGTAATTCGTCACAACGATAGTGATATACCAAGCTTCAACTTTCCGGAATACGATGCAAAAAATAATGCGGAAAAAGTAAAGCTATTTGTTGTCTACCATGATTTTATGGAAGGTTGTGAAACAGGACAAGGACTTTGTGAAGACCAGGTATTTACGAGAGATTTCGCAGGTCAGCCTGCTTTCATCATTATGCCGTGCGGTGGAACTTTTTCAACTGTTTATTTGCGACATTCCAGTGCGTTACTCGTGCAGGAAAAGAGCGTTAAGGCAGCAGAATGTCCACCTTTTTTTGATGTAACGGATTTAAAGGATGGCGATTTTTCAATAAGCATGATGTCCTGTGGTTTGGGTGGAGCTTTCAATATCAAGTTGAAGTCAAGCTTTACAAAGAAAGAAAATGCAATGTGCGACTGCACCTATTACAATGAAACAAATCCGGAAGCTAAACGGAATAATAAACATGCAGTTTTACCGGAAGAATTCACACAAGTTCCTCCTATTTCAGAAACCATGGTGAATTATACTACCGATTACGATCTGGAAAAAGACAGCTTGGGAAGGGTTTCAAAGATGATTCGACACTATTATAACGACCATACGATTAAAGTAACACTTTACATTTATGATGCACAAAACCGCTTAATCCGTGAGGACATATACATGGAAAATGCTATTGCCAGCGAAAGACAAACAACGAAACTTATAATAGAACGTGTTGATTTCTATTACGACAGTGATGGACGCAGAATTCGAAAAGTTAGATCGGCTCCAAAGGGAGATTCACCAGGATTTGTGCTGGAAGAGTGCTTTTATAGTTACAACCAATAGCGTAACTTCGCATCAAGCTGAAGAAAAATCATCAAACCTAAAATCATGAAGAACATTTTCTTACTTCTCTTTCTTTTTTCATCCTTGAATTCTTTTGCACAATGGCAAAATTTGGGACAACATACTACCCACCTTCAGATGGTTGGCAACGGAATAGGTTATGATTCTAAGAATACTAAACTATTTCCGGGTACACCTCATTCACCATATGCATATAAAATTATTGCAACCCAAAATGACTGGCTTACAACCGATATTCGAGAACAATTTGTTGGACAGACTGAGGGATGTTGCATGGCTAGGTTAATCTATTTTCGATCTATGTCTACGGGAATTCGTGGTTTCAGCGACCAAGGCTTCAATGGTTATGCACGTACTACTGATTATGCACAAAATTGGACATCTTTTATGGGGTCTAATGCAATACTTTTCTTTCCTATGAATGTGTTTATGTCATCTGATTCGAGCGCATACTTCAATACAAATTATTATATAAACGATACACGAGTTTATAGAATTAGTAATAATCAAATCACTCAAACTGCCCAATGGGATACTTTAAAATTTAACACTGCTTTGATTTATCTGCATTCATCTGATGGCGCAAGATGTAACATAGAATTTCCGAACGACAGTATCGGATTCATTGCGCTTAGTGGTGATTCGAATTTGAACTATGTTTTAAGAACTTCAGACTTTGGTGCCAACTGGAATATTATACTGACAGATGCAACAAATCAATTTACATCAATTGAATTCCCAGATGAAACAACTGGTTATGCATCAACTGTAAATGGTGGTTTATACAAATCTACGGATGGCGGATTGAACTGGTCGAGTATCACAAGTCCAACCTCATCTACTATCAATAGTATAGGATTTCGGAACAACCTAAACGGATACTTGGGTTGTAATAATGGCGAGATTTATAGAACTACAAACGGCGGAGCAAGCTGGATAACCGAAAATTCCGGAATAACTTCTAACATTCTTTCCATTCAGGTAATTGACAACCACTGTGCTTACGCCGTTGCAGCAGACAGTACTTTACTAAAAAGTGAAACTGCTTTAGGTCTTGAATTGAACGAAACAGGAATTGCAGTTTATCCGAATCCGGTAACGAATGTTCTGAACATTTCAGCAAGCTCAGATATGACTATTGAACATGTCGACATCTACGATCAATACGGAAAATTGGTGATGATCTCAACTGAAACCAAAATTGATATTTCAGAATTGGCTGCAAGAATATACACCCTTACAGTTTACACTGAAGAAGGTATTGTGAATTCAAAATTTGTGAAGGAGTAGCGTTTAAAAAGTTGGGGAGAAATAAATCGATATGAAAACAATTCCGCTCTTTGAGTATTGCACGGAAATGCCGTTTGAAAGACAATTATATACTCCGGATTTTCAAGAAAACAGTTTTTTCTTTAAGGTTCATAAAAACTACATTGATTTTTTTGAATCTGTAGGTATAACCGGCGATTTACTTGAAATTTATGCAAATCCGTTGCACAACTCTACTGTTTTTGAAAGTCATTTGTATTTTGTGTGCACTTCCATTGGAAACGATTATTATATAATTGACAAAAACGAATTGCAAAAAAGAGAACCTGAGTGGACTGTTGATTCACTTTCCAATTACCTAATACAACAAGAGTATTCTGCAGAGTATTTGCTGGAATCGGTCTTAACTCAGCTTCAACTCAGCTTAGAAGAAGATCATCAACAAGAAATATCAGAAATCATTGAGCGGATTCAACAAAAATTGCAGACATTGTAGTATAATCTATTCAAATGAAATTACTCAGTATACTCGTTTTCGCTTTAGTATTTACCTCATGTAACTACCGTGTTGTTAAGCAGAACGAATCCGTTATTGTCCAAAAGGAAGAACCCAAGGATTTTGACATTAAAGGAACTTGGAAAATCACTCATTACGTTTTTGGGGAAGTTGCGGCAATGGACGCTGAAGGCGCAAAACAATGGCTGAATAAGAAATTGGTTATTGACGACGCATTTCACTTCAACTTTCACGAAATTGAGAACTACAAAGACGTATTCACAGGAGAAAACAATTGTAAGTGCTTAAATCTGGACAATCCTAAATCCGAAACCGCTGAAAAGTATTTCGACTACAACAACGTTTCACTGGTAGATCTTGGAGTTGCAAAAACCAGCGTTAAGATTTACGAAAGTGCCTGCGATTCAAATCCCTTACACGATATTGCTTTAACGCACGACAATAGAATCATTTTCAGTTGGGACGGAGTGTTTTTTGTGTTGACGAAAACCAAATAATGCGATTTATGAAACACCTATTTATTCTATTTTTTGGTTTGATCCTTTTCCAAACGGTAAGCGCCCAATCTTGCGGAAAGTATCACTTGCGCTTTGTTGGCAAAATCACTTCAGATTCCTTAACAGCTGGCGGATTGCAATTACCAACCACATCTTTTCTTCAGGGGTATTCCCAAAAAAACGATAAGGTTTCTTTTTTCAGAGGAGAAATGGTGAACGGTATGATTATGGATTCTACCAGTTCAATGTTAGGTTCTATTTTTAAAAGTCCGGAAGCCCTTTTGAAAGCTTACAAAAATGCAAATGAAACGTTTACCCTTAAAGTCATCACTTTAAGCTACAATGACATCTGGGATTCGCAAACAGTAGAAATTCCCTGGGATAAAATTGTAGTACGGTTGATCAAACATCAAGGCGTTTCACCTTACTTTGAGTTGGACTTGGGGACAATTGTACTTTAACTATAGTAACCATTTTACTCTAAATCAGTTAAAGTAAACTGCATGAAACAATTCTTCTTCATCCTTTTCGTTGGCTTTTTGAGCTTACCTTCTATGGCTCAAAACAAAATTGATTCCAATCAGGATGCGGAGTACTATGTGAAGAATGTTCTGCTTGGTGCCGGAATTCAGGTGGGGAATGTCACACATATTGGAATGGTTGGGAGTTTGGGTCAATTCAGATGCGATTCTACCATTATTGGTGTTTCCAAAGGAATTGTGCTTTCTACAGGTTCTGTAAACATCATTTTTCAACCCAATCAAAATGTTGGTCTAACAAGTGAAAACTATGTCCCCGATTCCATTCGATCTAACAAACTTTTCAGCAAGGGCGATAAGGATTTGAATAAACTGAGTAAAGGAAGATCGAAAGACGTTACCATTATTGAGTTTGATTTCGTTCCCATAAAAAATAGCATAGAGTTCAGCTACGTATTTGGCTCGGAAGAATACAACGAATATGTGGGAACGCGCTTCAATGATGTGTTTGGATTCTTTTTGAGTGGACCCGGAATCAAAGGTTTCGACAATTTAGCTTTAGTCCCTGGCAGCACTACTCCTATTTCGGTGAACACCATTAATCTGGGCAAGAACAAGCAATATTATCGCGATAATTCATACGAATTTACCAAAACGAAACTGTTTGACGGCAAGCGAAAACGCGATTGGATTCGACTGCGTCAGAATGTTGAATATGACGGGCTAACAACTGTTTTCAATGTAAAACACGATGTGGAACCTTACCAATTGTATCATTTGAAAATTGCCATTGGTGATGTTTCAGATGCGGAATTGGATTCAGGTGTTTTCCTCGAAGCAGGATCATTCACAAGTACGGTTGATACAACTGGAAAGTACTACGATAAGCTGGAAGAAGTGGCGCTCAATCCACCAAACATTGACAGCGTACTTTACAACAATGAGAACGCTGCTGCCACAACCGTTATTGAAACACCGGAAGAAATAGCAGAAAGAGAAGCCAACGAATTCAGGATTACGGATATTTACTTCGATTTCAATTCAACAGAGCTTAGTATCACATCAGTGAATTCATTGATCGACCTTGCTGACTATCTGCGTAAAAACAAAACAAAGAAATGCTCGCTTGTGGGTTACACCGACAATGTTGGTTCGAAAGATTACAACCAAAAGTTATCTGAAGATCGGGCAAAAAAGATCATTGAATTTCTGACTTCTCAAGGAATTGATGTAAGCAGATTAAAGTACAGCGGACGAAACTTTGAAAACGCTCGTAGCGATAATGCAACGGATACGGGAAGGGCTCAGAACCGCAGAGTGGAGATCACACTTGAATAATTGAAAATGGACTTCGACTCCGCTCAGTCACCATTTTTTCAATTATCAATTCCTTGTCCAGTTTTCAGGCGTAAGTTCATACAAATAGTTAAACTTTGGTGCTTCGCCATAATATGCAATGTTTTCTTCTCCGGTTTTTACAGCGCCTAAACGTTCAACGGCGATTTGCGAACGTTTGTTGATTGCCCCAACATGGAAATGGACAAGTGAAATACTCTGGAAGGCATATTCCAGCATTAATTTTTTGACACTCGAATTCACACCTGTTCCCCAACTCTCTCTTCCGTAAAAAGTATAACCAAT
>CAMLET010000139.1 GCA_946479125.1 uncultured Flavobacteriales bacterium | reverse complement strand
ATCGTTTAACGATTCCTCTTCCCAGCGCGTGTTGTTGAATTTATTGACAAGTAATGATTTCATCTCAAACACATCTTCCCAAACCGCACTTTTGATCTTGTTCGTATCACATTTATTTAATCCATAGAAGAAATTATCTATGCAAACATTGATGAGTGAATCGTTGTTTTGTTGAGCAAAAGAAGCTGAACTGAACAAGAGGATAGAAAGTAATAGTATGTTTTTCATTTTATGAGTTATGAGTTATGAGTTATGAGTTATGAGTTATGAGTTATGAGTTATGATTGTTTCTTAATGACTATTCACTCGTAATTTGTAATTATTTTTTTATAAACGATGCTGTTCTGATTTCCTGGAAAAGCTTATTCTGAGCATCGGATAATTGATTTATAGCAATAAATCGTCCTGATCCAAAAGTTGCAGCTTCGGTCATTCGATTAGCATCATTAGAACTTGATTTGATACCAACAACTGAGAATATCACACCTTTCTTGGCGTATTTTTTCACGATCTTCTGGTAGTTGTCAGACTGTACATTAAATGCACCATCAGTAATTACAATTACAATATTCGTTTTTGTTGGATCGTAATTCTGCATTAATTCACTGTATCCTTTCTTGATTCCTTTTCCACCGGCCGTCATTCCCACAGGCTTAAGGTTTGCTACTGCCTGCAGAATTTCATCCTTTCTGTCACATGGCGTTGGGGCCTGAAAGACTTGAGCATTATCGTTGTAAGTCACAATTCCCATTCTATCCACAGCACGCAGCTGACCAACCAATTGATTCAAGGCATATTTCATCAACTCCATTTTGTCGCCCATTTTCATAGAGCTTGAAATATCAATGACAAACTCAATGTTTACTGGTTTAAAGTATTGTTGATCGAAATTTTCTGGAGTGATCTCCGCTAAATCAGGATTAGTGATTTGCACCGTATCCGTTTCCTGAATGACTTCGGAAATAATTTCTTGTGTTTCTTCTGTTGTTAATACTTCTGCTTCCTGATTAGTAGTTGTATCAACTGGTATTTCTGCAATGAGTTGTGGATCGCGAACAAGTGGAATTGTAATTTCATGTTTGTCAGGTGGAACATAAATTCCATCTTCTTTCTTTAGATAACCATCATGTGTTGCCAAAAAATAGAAATAACCTGAAGGAATTTTTACGTCAAACGAACCATTTTTTCCAGTAATCCAAGCACCAGCAGGTTGTCCGTTATGAATAACAACAACTTTGGATTTAGACAACAGTTCCCGGGTTTCTTTATCTATAGTGATAATCGTGAATTCTGAACTTTGACTTTGAACCGGTGTTGAATTGAAGTCGGGGCAAGCAGTGGTATTGAAACCTTTTCCTGCCAATTCTACAACGGTACCTTTTACAACAAAAGCGAGCGGTTGGTTTTTGTCGCTTGTAAACACGTTACATCCCAAATTGAACTTTCCGGTGGAAATAGGATTTACCTGTACGCGCATGGATACGGAACCACCAGCTGGAATCATATCACTGCTTAGTTTGTGCGTAACGTGCGGACTTGGTTCTACCCGTAGAATGTAAACTGGTTTGGCTCCTGCGTTCGAGATCTGAACATCTACAAAACGCTGAGAAGAGGAATACAAACTTCCAAAATCGTGTTCATACACGGATAAAGTTGTTTGTCCGAAACTGAAATTAGCCAGTAAGAATAACGCTATTAGAAACCCAAATCTCATCGAATAAATATAGCGAAAGAAAAGAACAGGGTTACAGATTAAAAGCGTTTTACAATTTGTTTAATAATTCCGCGTAGAATTTCTTTAACTATCATTGCTGCGATCAGAACAACGAATGCAACACCTAAACCAACAAGAACCATTAAGCCGCTGACAACAATCCAGCCCGCCTGATAGAATGCTACAAAAAGCGCAATGACAGTTGCAATAATAATTCCCCAAAAAAGTACTTCGAAGACTTCTTCGCCTTGTTCCTTTAGTTTAGATCCGTTAAGGATGAATCCCCTTTGATCTTTTAGATTATCTATTTCAATGAGAAATTCAGCTTTCGGATAATAAGGTTTGAGTTGATAGATTTCCTGTTCACGAAGCAGTTTGAATGTGTTGACCTCAATTAAAGAAGTATCATACTCGAAAATAATTTCTTTGTCCTCTTCGTCACTGCCGGAAAGGGCATTCATTTTAAAACGCTCAAAACCTGGTTTGAGTTCTGAATTTTTGAAAACTACCTGCTCAAAAGGGAGCATTTGTCCTTCGTTTTTGGGATCGATCCATTTATAGTTGAATCCCTGAATGCTATCATTTCGAACACTCACACTGGTACAAAGCGTATACAATTCCGATTTTTGAATGTACGCTTTTGAGTCGTCTTTCATGTAGATCTCTATCCAGTTGACACCATTTCTTCGCTTCTCTCTGTTGTACTTTACAAGAACTTTAGGTTCCAATGTTCCAATAATGGAGGAGTTAAGGTCGTGGTTTTCGTATATGGAAATTGGAAGAAGCGGTCTAAGGTAGTTCGACATGCGTATTTGTTTTAAGCGGAATGAAGATAAGGAATTTGAACGGAAATGGGGTGGGACGTTTCTTAATTGATCATTCTTGAAACCCTTTGAATACGGGGGAGTAACTAAATTTAGTTACTTGTCTATTTAGTTATTAGGTAATTAGCGAATTTAATGATTCGCTGATTAGTCAATTCGGAGATTCACTTACTAGATCGTATTCTCGTTCCAGAAAGATTTCGAATAGCTTAATTTTACTGTATATGCTTGATTTTCTTCGCTTGGTGGATAGAAATCCACATTGATGCGTTTTTCATAATAGATCTCGGCTTCTTCTTCCGTCATAGAAACAGGAAAACTCCAATAACGTTTCCCTTCAATTTCCGTTTGGTTCACAAATCCCTCAATACTGTACAACTCTTTAAGGGTAGCACAAATGCTGTCATATGCTGCACCTGCCGATTTTTCTTCTGTGAAATCTCTAATAATTTCAACTGTTTCAATGGTGAAGCTTTTGGTGTTTTGAGAATATGATCGGTAATCGCTATTGTGATTTAATGAAATTATACCACTTCCACCACCAAGAAAGATCTTCAATGAATCTGGTTTGAACTGATCTTCAGAAGTTCTATTGGACGTAAAGCATGGCATTCCAAAAACTGTCGATCTTGGAAAGGTATAGTAAGTATTAGTGCCAACTAACCATACGGTGTCTACTTTCTCTAAGGTTTTAAAATGGAAATCAGGGATTTTGGTGATTTGTTTTTCGATTACTGTTTTCGAGGAATCCAGATCTAAATTGAAAAACAACTCACTCATTTTTGCGTCATAACTGTAAGTTATTTGACCAAATGAGGAACAAGCAGTAAAAAGTAATAGAAGGAAGCAGATGCCAGTTTTCATAATCAAAAGACGTTTCAACCTTAAAAAAGTTGTTTTCAAGGATTAATGTTTGCTTAGAGTTAAGGTAAACAAAAAAACTCCCTCTTGAATAATCAGGAGAGAGTTTTTTCAAATTTGTTCAAATATTATTACTTCGAATTCTCTTTGATGATCGTTTCGAATTCTTTTACGTAATCGTCGTATTTAGATTTTTCAGCAATCGCTTTTCCACTTTGAGCGGTTGCAACAGCCTCTTTTTTCAATCCTTGTTTAGCCTGAATTTTAGCCATCAACAATTGAATCCAAAATGCTTCCGGATTTGCATCAACAGCTTTTTTACACCATTCTGCAGCTTTCGTCAAATCTTTACCTTCTGTGTAATAGTAATTTGCAGAAGCGTAATAATCGTTTGCACTTGGTCCGGCCATTACTTTATTGATATTCGCCATTACTTTAGCATCAGTTGTAACTGTGAATGGGAAAGAAACCAATGTTTGATCCCACATTAATTGAATAGCTGCACCTGAACTTTTCAAATCTGTAATGTTGATCGTAAATGATTCTGTAACCATTTTAGTTGTTATAACTGTTGAGCTTGTCTTCAAAACAACTTTACTTTCGTCCCACGTATCTGGTGTTCCCCAGTTTGTAGCAACTCCGTAGAAGATCAAATCCCACTTATCCTTATTTGGAATAGTGTAAAGCGCATAAGTTCCTGCTTTCAACGTGTCTTTTCCGAAGATCAACACATCACTTGAAGTGAAAGTGGTATTCTCATTTGCACCAGTTCTCCAAACTTCACCATACGGAAGTAGTTCACCGAAAATCACACGGTCTTTCTTTCCTGGACGAGAATACTTGATTGTCAAATCTGTCAAACCAACTCGTTGTTCAACTTTTGCCGCCGGGCTAGCCTGTGGAGCCAATTGTGCTACTGCAGTTCCTGCAAATGCGAGGCTTAATGTTACGATTAATGTTTTCATATATTTTAAATTATTGATTTCGGATTTCGGATTTCGGATTTCGGATTTCGGATTCAAGATTTTTATTTACTTGGATTCTGCTCTAGATATTTAATGAAACCAGCAATTTGCTTACTGATAGAGTTTGTCTTTTCTTTCAATTCATTAAATTCAATTGGCTCAATGTATTCAAGGTTGTGGGCAATTTGAATTTGAGTTCGAAGTTCACCACAAGAACCTTTGGCGATGTACAAAAAATAAATAAGTTGCTTATTACTTCCACGTTCAAAGCCTTCCGATATATTTGACGGAACTGAAACTGCTGATCTTCGGATTTGATCTTTTAATCCAAAATCTTTATCCAGCCCACTTTTGTGAGTAATAAAGTAAATACGTGTACATAAAGCCATCGCGTCTTGCCATAATTCGGTTTCCTCGAAGCTTTTTGTAGCCATATAATTATCTTAGTATTTGAAGAGATGATTTCGGAATTCAGATGGAATCAATCCAAAATCCGAAATCAACAATCTGAAATTTATTTAAAGTGCAAACAAACTTGTCAAAGCCTCTGCCAATTCATCATTAGCATTTCCAAACTTTGCTTTGTAGTCGTCGCTTGAACGTTTAATGACTTCGTAAGCTTCGTCTTTTCCGTAAACATGAGTGATCTCAACATTTTTAGCAGCTCCATCCAAATCTTTGTAAGTAAGAAAGAAGTGACGAACACGGTCGATTACCATTTTCGGCATTTCGCTGATATCGTTTACATCTCCGTAAGCCTGATCACCTTTCAAAACAGCGATGATTTTATCATCTGCTTCTCCACCGTCGATCATGCGGAAACCACCAATTACTTTAGCGTCACACAAAATATTTCCGTGGTTGAATGAACGCTCGCTCAATACACAAATATCCAATGGATCACCATCACCTGTAATATCCGTGCGACCGGTTTTTTCATTTGAATATGCAGCAATTGAATCACCACAATATGTTTGAGGAACAAATCCGTATAAACAAGGCATGTGGTTCGACAATTTTTGTGGTCTGTCAACCATAATATATCCTGATGCTTTGTCTATTTCGTATTTAATTGAATCACTTGGAATGATCTCAATAAAAGCATTAACGATGTTCGGTTGTTTTTCACCGATCTCAATTCCGTGCCAAGGGTGCGATGTGAAGCGCTTGCTCATCGCTGCAATAAGTTGTTGTACTTCTGGTTTCATGACGACAAAGATAATGAGAATTGAAAATTGAGAATACAAAATTTAAAAGAAGACTACCTTCCTGATCAATTCTCCATTTTACATTTTCAATTTCTGACGATCACCTCGCGTTGTGGATACGGAATATGTATATTATTCTGACGGAAAAGTCTATCGATTTCGAAACGGATGTCGCTTTTATATTCATTGATATCCCAGTTTTGGTCGGCCCAGAAAATCAATTCCATACTTAAGCCGTTTTCCCCGAAATCATTTACGCGAACCTGAATAGGTTGTTCCTTTTTTACTTTTGGATGCGCTTTTGCAGCTTGGATCAACAATTCTTTCACCAAATCAGTATCCGATCCGTAATGAACAGTCAGGTAAATTCGAAAACGCGAAAGGGTAGAACCGTGACTCCAGTTCTCAATGTATTCCTGAGTCAGTTTTGTATTCGGAACGATCAAAACGTTTCCGTCGCGGGTTTCAATTTGCGTAGTTCGAATATTGATCTTAAGGACTTTTGCTACGATGGATTCGCTCGATTTTCCGTCATGCATTTCAATCACATCTCCAACTCTGATGCTTCCTTCAAAAAGTAAAACAAATCCGGAAAACATGTCTTTGAAAACGTCTTGAAGTCCAAGTCCTAAACCAACTAAGATTGCCGCAGAACCTCCCAGGAATAATGATGGTTCCACATCCAATGCTGCTAATGCTGCAATAATTGCGACTGTGTAAATAATGTATTTCGCAACCTGAATAGCAACGAACTCTTTTCCTCGGCTGAGTTTTCCTTCTTTCTTAAAACGACGTTGTAAATAAAGCTGAACGATGTTTAGAACGACTTTCGCGATAAAGAAAATAGTAATGGCCAGAACAATATTCCCAAAACTCAAGTCAATCTTAGATGTTTTGATGAACTTGTACTGAAGGAAATTCTCAAAAGTAGCCGAAGGATTATGTCCGTTATTGATCTTGAAACTGAGGAAAGATAAATATGCTGCAAGCACATAAACCAACTGACTGAAAATCTTTAGGTAAGTTTCTTTCTTGCCGTCTAAACGAATGTTGGCTTCGCTCAGGTACTTTTTCAGAACGCGCTGAACAACTCTGCGAAGGATAATGGAAAGGTAAATGAGTATTGCAATAATGACAATATTCAGTTTACTAACCCAATAAGGACCAAATTGAAAATGATTGACTGTTAGAAAATCCATTACGGTAAAATAATTCGTCCAAGTTGTTGAGCAATTTCTTGCTTAACCCGGTCCAAAACTATCTGTTCTGATAATAAGTCTAACAGCTTCTCATCATTTGTGTCAACATTCTGAAGTTCAATTCGTATTTCGTCGATCTTATTTTGAATGATTCGCTGCTTGAAACAGTACAAACTAGACATGACCATCGTCTTTAGTTTATCGGTTTCATGATTGGTATCAACCTTGTATTTTGTAAGCCACTGCGGACTCAATTCGTAATTATCCGTTTCAATTTCTACAACGAATTGTACAATTTCCTGATCCTGGTGTCGCATCCAGTATTCTGTCTTGTACAAGGTTTTCTCTTCCAATCCGGCAAGAACGTGATCGAAAATGCGTTTGAAAAGTGGATATGTGAATACCAATTCATCTTTCTGCAATTCATGAATGATCAACTCACTCACTGTTACTTCCACATCAACGGTCACATCATTTTCATCGATATGCTTTGTTGTAAGCGCGTAACCCGGATATTTCAACAAGATTCGAATCAAATCATATTCCTCGTGCGAATATTTCTCTTTCCGCTGATAAATGGCTTCACTCGGCTGCTCTTGTGGTTGAAAAACTGTATCTGTAAGTTCTGGATTCGTTTTTATTTGAGGTTCGTTGTACTCTTTAGCAAGACTTGTCTTTCGCTTGTTGTTGAGTTCGTTTAGAACCACTGCTTCATCAATATCGAATTGGCGGGCAATTTCTTTTGAATATACCGAACGCGTAATTTGGTCAGGAATCAATGAAATCGACTGAACGATGTCTTTGATCAAGCTTGCTTTTTGAATGGGATCATTATTCGCATCAGAAAGTAAAAGTGAAGTTTTGAAACTCACAAAGTCCTTTGTGTTTGCCTTGATGAAATCCATCAATTCGGTAGTCGACACTTTCTTTGAGTAAGAATCTGGATCGTCGCCGTCAGGGAAAAGCAACACCTTCACGTTCATTCCTTCCTCCAAAATCAAATCGATTCCGCGGAAAGAAGCCTTGATCCCGGCAGCATCACCATCATAAAGAATCGTGATGTTGTTGGTATAACGTTTAACAAGTTT
>CAMLET010000138.1 GCA_946479125.1 uncultured Flavobacteriales bacterium | reverse complement strand
TCTTTCAAAGTTTGAGAAGATCATGTTTGTTGACGATAAAGAGCGTGAGGAATTGATGAACCTGGTAATTGTAGGCGCTGGTCCAACTGGAGTTGAGCTTTCAGGTGCTTTTGCAGAAATGAAACGTAGAGTTCTTCCTAAGGATTATCCGCAATACGATTTTTCTAAACTGAAGATCATTTTATTAGAAGGAAGTGAGAATACATTGAATGCGATGGGCGATGCTTCCCGAAAGTGGTCGAGAAAATATTTGGAGCAATTGGGTGTTGAAGTACGAACATCAACTGTTGTAGAGAACTATAATGGTCATGATCTGAAGCTGAAAAGCGGAGAAATCATCCCAACACAAAGTGTGATTTGGGCAGCTGGAGTCACTGGAAATACAATTCCAGGTTTAGAAAATGCAACCATGGTTCGTTCTCGTTATACTGTAAACCGATTCTCAGAAGTTCAGGGCTACGAGCATATTTACGCTATTGGTGACATTTCTTACATGGAAACGGAAAAGTATCCGCAAGGACATCCACAATTAGCCAATGTAGCAATCAATCAAGGGAAAACACTTGCGAAAAATTTCGTTCAGAAATGGAAAAACGGTAAGTTGACTCCTTTCGAATATAAAGACAAAGGCTCAATGGCGACAATAGGTAAACACAAAGCTGTTGTTGATCTTCCGTTCATGAGTTTTCAGGGTTATTTTGCCTGGATGGTTTGGATGTTACTTCATTTGATGTTGATTCTGAGCATTCGAAATAAAATTGTGGTCTTCTACAATTGGGCCTGGAGCTATTTGACAGGTGATAGTTCCTTGCGTTTGATTCTCAGAGACGAAAGTAAACGAGAAGCACTGGGGAATAATACTTAAGCATCGAAAAGATTTGTTCATCGATAAATCAAGTAAACATTCAATCCTCTCCAACATCTAAGAATCGCTAAAACGAAAGTTGTCTGATAAATGAATTTTATTCATCATTCAATTTTCGTTTTTGTCATTTTATGATAACTCTGAAAATTGAAAAAACATTCCCTTCCTCCATGCTATTTATGATGTAAATAAAGCGAATAAGGGTTACCCCCTGATTTAGCTGTAGATATAATCAGCCACGGTTAAAAGACCTAGTTTTGCTGGAATATATTTAATTCTACATATGAAAAAAAATTACTTGATCTTCAGCTTGCTTATAGCAGCGCTTACCACTTTCAACAGTTTTTCCCAAACCTATTCCAGTTATGGAAGCACACCCTCAAACGATGATTACAATTATATTGATTACTCATCTGACACAATGTATTACACGTTCAATTCATTAGCTTCCGGAGCATATTCAGATGCCATTTTGGCAATTGAAGGTGAAGCCTATTTTGACGGAAGTGGCTCTTATAATGTTTTTGGTCCAGGGGCAGCTTTACTAGGAAATTTCACTACTACAGCCTTCTATAGCTGTACGCCGTTTGTTTCGACGATTACCATACCAATGGCTACAATAAATTCGTTTTCAAGCACTGTAGTGTTGAAATTTGTAAAACAGGGGAATGTTTATCCGTATTGTTCTAACAACAGAATGCGTGCGAAGCTAACCTATAATTACTGTACAACAGGTGTACCTTCAGAACAGGCAAGCATATCTCTTAATGACAATCTTTTTTGTCAATCGGCTGATCCAATCAATTTAACTGGCTTACCGGTTGGAGGTACTTTTTCAGGTGCCGGTATAACAAATGGTCAAATTGATCCATCTGCATTGCCATATGGAGTTTACTATGCCACTTATACCTTTACTGAGGCAAACGGATGTTACACTCAAGACAGTGCGAGCTTTACTGTATTCGAAAATCCTGCTGATCAATCGATGGTTACATGTATGAATATGGGACCAACAATCAACACCGGAAATATTTCAACTGTTTATACAACAGATCTGGGTCTATCGGATCTAATCGGAATTGGTACAAATGTAACGTTGAACCCAATAATGACAAGCCCAACAGAGGTATACAGTGCAATTGTATCAAGTCCTTTTGCATATTCAATTGACTCGATTGACACTGCGAATTTTCAAATCGCAGATCATGATGTGATTTCAGGAGATGATCGTGGAGGAATAGCAGTTACAGAAAACTACGTTTATATCGTTGGTGATGATGCAACTGCTCGTTTTGATTTGAATTTACAAGATGGAATTGATTTGCCGAAACGCGATGGGATCTTTACAGATTTAGCGCAAGTAAAACTTTATACTATTTATAATACAGCAGTTCCTCACGCACCTAATAGCGACAACCTGGATGGATTCACAATGAATTCACTACGTTCGCTTAACGAGGATTTATCATATGGTGATGAATTAATCATGTTATCGGAGCCTGTTACATTTGGAGTTGAAAACCAGGGTGTAATGCTTGCTGGTTATAACGAACTAATTGTTGGAACTGCTTACGGGAATTATAATTTCTATCATATTTCGATCTTAAACGGTTTGGTAACACCAATGGGTGAACATAATCTGGATATTTATGGTTCTGAAAACTGGGCTGATTGGGGAATGTCAGGATTTGACGGTACAGATCGTCACGCTTATTTTAGAGCATCTGATGATTCTATTGTTGATTTCAATTTCACAACGGATCTGGCAACAAGCATTAGCTTACTTACCGATTTTTCAGACATGGCAAGCTTTATTGTTCATCCAACGAACAATCGTTTTTATGGGCATTATGAAGGTGGTACATCTACTTTTGGTGGTGATGATGAGACTATTTTTTACATACAGACTACAGATACTGCAACTCGATTAACAGCTACATTGGAAAACTATGGTTGTCCAAATAAAATAACATTTACGTTCAATTCAATTGATCTTGGTGCTGACACTACTGTTTGTTCTGAAGATGGATTGTATATCATCTCCGGAGGTTTTGGTTATGAATCATATACATGGAATGGTGTAAACAACAATTTTAACTCTTTTGCTGTACAAAATTCTGGTGAGATTGTTTTATCCGTGGTTGATGAAGTTAATTGTACGCTTACAGATAGCGTTAACGTAATTATTGATGAATGTACTGCTGGAATCAATGAATTGAATAATGCTTCAATGATGATTTATCCGGTTCCAAATAATGGAGCATTCCAAATCATCTTTAATGCGCTTGCAGAAGAAGCACAACTCAGTATTGTCGACATACAAGGAAAACAAGTTGCAACTGCAACGGTTTCAAAAGGAGAAACAGTTGTAGACATGAACCTGAACGTTGAATCTGGAATTTACTTTGTTCGTTTGACTTCCAAAAATGGAACATCACAACAAGCAATTAGTATTCAATAAATAAAACGCACAAAAAAAGCCGATTTGAAAATCAAACCGGCTTTTTTTGTGATGTCTATTTTCCTGAAAATTGATTTACGATCGTTTTATTCAGAAACATTTGTAATCGCCCATTTAAGAAGGACATTCTTTTTTTTCGGCAATCCCAGTTTTTCAATGATATTTGTTCGATGTCCTTCAATCGTTTTTTCCGACAAGAACAACATCTCTGCAATTTCTTTACTCGTTTTTTGTTGTGCTATCAGTTCAATGATTTTTCGCTCTGAGAAACTCAACTTATCCAATTCACTTGATCCGGCTTCACGAACATTGACCAAGTCATTCAATAAAGAATCACTTACGTATTGGTTTCCTCTTGCAACTTCAGAAAGACATTTTTTTAGTTCTTCCTGTGCATGCTCTTTGAGAATGTATCCATAAATCCCATATTCTTTTGCCTTATTATAAACTGTGATTTCATTGTGCATTGTCAAAAGTATAACCTTGGTCTTCAGTTTTAAGTCATGAATTTTCTTTGCTACATCTATACCATCCAATGCAGGCATATTAATGTCCAGAATAGCAATATCTGGTAACCTTGATTGAATAATATTTAATGCAGAAGCTCCATTATCACAGGTAGCAATTACTTTATAGCCATACGATTCCACAAAACTTTGCGTTCCATGAAGCGTAAATGGATGATCATCCGCAATTAATATTGTCATTAGAGCTTTTTTAAATCTATGGTTATTATTGTTCCTTTCTGATCAGATTGAATTTTTGCCTCACCCCCAATAGCTTTGCTTCGTTCGATAATGTTATGCAATCCAAAAGCGTCTTTTCCAGTAAGGGTTTCCATAACATTAAATCCTTTTCCATTGTCTTTAATCTGAATAAACAAGCTGTCTTCTCTTTCAAGAATACTGATCTTTGTCGCGATCGCTTCTGCATATTTAATAATATTGGTCAGCGCTTCCTGAACAATTCGGTAAACTTGTAATTCATCTGAAACAGACAAAAAACCGCTATAGTTTATATCCGAAGTAACCAGAAGTTGATTGGAAGCTTGTGCACGATCAAGCAATTGACCGATACTTGCCGAAAGACCTACTTTTTCGAACATTACCGGATGCAGGTTTCGGCTAATATTTCGGATATCATTAATTATTGAATCTATTTTTTTTCCTCGTGAGGATGTATTGTCATCGAGGATATGTTTTAGATTAAGCAGTTCGTGACTTACGCTGTCGTGCAAATCGCTTGCAATACGTTTGCGTTCTTCTTCCGTTTTATCGAGCAACTTTTTTGTATACAATCGCGCTCGCTGATTTTCTGTTCTGATTTTCTTCTGCTTCTGCCTTGAAAAAATAATTACTCCAATCAAAATTAATCCCATCAATGATGAAATCAAGAAGGCTATGGTTGTTTTATTATTTGAAATCGTTTCTTTCTGATTAACAATTTGGCTTTCCTTATGCTTCGTTTCATAGAGTTTATTTAACTCCATTGTTTTAGTAATCATTTTTTGATTACTGATCATGTTTTCAGCGTGTTTCAACTTTTCTGAATAGACGAATGCTTTTTGATAATCGTTATTCAGTAGCGCATTTTCTTTTAAAATCTCTGCATATGCAAGTTGATTTTGATAATCCTCTTGTTCTTCAACAACTTCTAAAGCTTTTTCAATTGTATTGATGTTCTCTATTCCTTTTCCGGATTTAATTTCATAGTTCGCCAAAGCAACAATGTAATCAGCATCAGATGCTATAGCTTTCAATTCATCTACAATTGGCTTAATATCTGAAAGCAATTCCCTTGCCTCTTCATTTCGTTTTTTATGTAACAAAACATCCACATAAAAAGAAGCTAACGCAACCTCAAGAGATTCATCCTGTATTTTGCTATTACCGAATAAATGATAGGTTGAATCAATCAAATCATACTTTCTTGGATCGTTAATTTCTTCGTACAATATGATCTTGTTATATAAAGCCACGAATATGTTATTCATATCGTTTTCAAGCTTATAGTCGACAATTGATTTATCAATACATAATTCAGCTTCTTTATAATCCTTGGTATAAAGGTGAATCATTGACATGTTACTATAAATCCCCCCTCTTCCACTATAATTATCTGTTTTGTTAAACAGGCTTAATGCTTTCACATTGTTACGAAGCGCTTTTTCGTGTTGGCCAATTGCAAAATGACAAAATGCAATATCCCCATAAGCATAACCGATCTCAATGCAGGTATTATAGTCGAATGGTTCATGATGGATTATTTTTCGGAAGTAAGGTATTGCTTTTCGATAATTGGATTGGTTCATATGGTAATTTCCAATATAAGATTCAAAAAGCATTTTGTGCCACGGAAGTTTATTTCCGATCTTTTTTTTGAACGACAAAACCGTTTCAAATGTGCTTTTCTGATAGAAACCACAATGCATCTCTTGTTCGGTTAACTCCCAAAGTGCTTGAGAAGCTTTTTCATATTGCTTACTGCTTAATTGTTTCGAATAGTACTTTCTGAAAATTGAATAGTACTTTTTGTTGTGAAAATTAGCTTTTTTTGAAAGCCAGGAACAGGTAACATCTAATTTAGCTATCGATGATTTATGGTAGATAATTTTATTGACTGGTTTACTACAATAACTTAGAAAAAACAATAATACTATACTCCCAAAAATTTCCGCTGCACGTTTGCTCATCAAAACCTTATTTCTCCTTAAAAATACCTGTTTGAAATGGAACTACTAACGTTTTGTATCAAAATCAGGAAACGCTGGGAAATAATATTTAGACTGACCTAGAGGAAAGCCAAAATGAGAAAAGAGGAAGAGTTATTCTTTTCCTCTGTTGGCTATGCACCTTTCCTCTTTACTCCTGTACCCAAACCTCTTTCTCCCACTTCATTACTTTAGGTTCACCACTTTTACTCAATCTGGTAATCGTTCCTTTGTAAGTGACTTTTTGTTCGCCTTTCTCTGGTGCTATCAATTTGATTTTCCCCTTTCCATTTCGCACAGAAGATTTCACGACTTTTCCGTTGGTGCATTTTACAACAGGCTCAAGGTAACTATCGAATGCCGCCATCGTGACTTCTAACTCAATTGTATCTCCGGCGGTTACCAAATCTTCACCCTCTGCGATTGCCATTATCTTATCGAAACCATAATCAGCAAGACAATATCGGCTATTCATCAAAGAAAAAGCTTCGTGACGAACTTTGAGAATTTCTTTCTCTAAATGACAAATCATTCTGAACACATTCAAAAAAGAAGTTTCCTCAGGAAGGAGTTGCGACCATTCTTGCTTTGAACGACTCAAAGTCATATAAATTTGAATAAGCACATCTCTATCATCGGCAGCAACGTTCGAAGCATCCACCAGTTTCTCGACTTTCTTGCGCAGATCTTTTAAGTCTTTATAATCAGAAACACCCTTGTCTTTAAACAAAAATCGTTTCTTCGATTCTCCGTAATTTGAACTGGCGGCCAGTTTCTCTGTCAGGTTTTTCCGCAAATCCGAAAGCGTTGATTCAATCACTTTTCCGTTTTCAGAATCCATTGAATAATCACTAGTTGTTGAATTATCCGTTTTGCTCAAATCATAGATCTGAATGTAATTTCCCTTTCCTCCAAATTCACTGGTCATGAATTCTGCAGTTTCTTTTCCTGTCCATTCATTGATCAGATTTGCTTTTACTTCTTCCAAATCTTCAATGGCTGTCCAAATGTCCTGATCCAAGTCCTCAAGCTGAGTAAGCTGCTGCTTCATTCTTGACATGAAACGATCTCCCCCACTTTTATCTGCTGCTCTTTCCTCAAATTGAAAATACAACATTTGACTTTGATTGTAGATATAACCCAGATCCTCTTGTTCGCGCTCAACCAACAATGTTTCCCCTGCATTCTCTTCAGAAGAACAAGAAAAAAGCAATAAACCACAAAAGATGAAGACAAAATTTCTCATGATCAGATGTTTTATGGAAGTTACGTTTTTTCCTAAAATAATTAAGCTTTGAAAATGGCATCGGCTAGCCGATGCTTCTTCTACCCGCAAAGACGCATTTTTTTGGGCGCTTAACAGACGCCCTACAAAAGCGAGTCCGTTAGGCGAGCGATCCCGTAATTACGGGATCATTGCGTATTCGCGGGAAACATTAATCTAAATTGTAGCTAAAAATGCTAAGGTTAATCATTTTAAGCATTCTCGTTAAAAACGTAAATCGTTTACGTCCTTCATGTTGAAAATTTGTCTCACGATTGTTGATTACTTTTTAATCAAAATAAGATTTAAAAATAATCAATTATGTAGTTTTGTAGAACATAAAAGACTTAATACTGTGTAAAGCTTTTAGCTTTCCTCTTTAAGCTTTCCTCTATAAATCCGATATGCAGTGCTGGTCCGCCCCAGGCGGACAAAAACGAAACGAAAAACGGCACTATATGAACGAACAAGAACGCGCCATTGTGCACATGGACTTAGATACTTTCTTTGTTTCCTGTGAACGACTGGCAGACAGCAGATTAAATGGCAGACCGATACTTATTGGCGGAACTTCCGACCGTGGTGTAGTTGC
>CAMLET010000137.1 GCA_946479125.1 uncultured Flavobacteriales bacterium | reverse complement strand
GATCATTGCAGAAGCACCACCGCCACCGTTACAAATTCCAGCTCCACCAATTTTCGCATTGTTTTGTTTCAATACGTTGATCAGTGTTACCAAAACACGTGATCCAGAGTTTCCAAGTGGGTGACCAAGAGCTACAGCTCCACCATTTACGTCCACTTTTGCAGGATCCAATCCTAAGATTTTTGTGTTTGCCAATCCAACAACAGAGAAAGCCTGGTTTAATTCCCAGAAATCAACATCTGCAGTTGTTAAGTTAGCTTTCGCCAAAGCAATTGGAACTGCTTTTGAAGGTGCTGTCGTAAACCAAAGTGGATCCTGAGCAGCATCAGCATAACTAACAATCTTCGCAATTGCTTTTAAACCGTGTTTTTCAACAGCTTCTTTTGAAGCAAGAATCAACGCTGAAGCACCATCATTTAAAGTTGATGCATTTGCAGCTGTAATTGTTCCTTCTTTATCGAAAGCTGGACGCAAAGTTGGAATCTTATCCAAATGTACGTTTGTGTATTCCTCGTCTTTAGAAATTACAATTGGATCTCCTTTACGTTGTGGAACAGATACAGGAACGATTTCATTATCGAATTTTCCTGCTTCCCATGCTGCAGCAGCACGTTTGTAAGAAGTAACTGCGAAATTATCCTGATCTTCACGAGTAAAGTTATATTCTTTTGCACAAGCCTCAGCGCAAGTTCCCATTGGTACTTTAGAATAGACATCCAACAAACCGTCTTTTGTAATTCCGTCCAACATGGTAATATTTCCGAATTTAGTTCCGTTTCTACCGTCAACATAATGTGGCACCATGCTCATGTTTTCCATTCCTCCAGCAACAACGATCTCGTTATCACCAGCAAGAATTGATTGAGCTCCAAGCATTACAGCTTTCATTCCAGATGCACATACTTTATTAATAGTGGTAGTTGGAACTGTGTTTGGAAGACCAGCTGCCAAAGCAGCTTGAGTTGCAGGAGCTTGTCCAACACCAGCCTGAAGTACATTTCCCATGAAAACTTCATTCACTAATTCTGGCTTCACACCACCTTTATCCAAAGCACCTTTAATTGCTACAGCTCCTAGATCTGTTGCAGATACTGTTGACAAACCACCCATGAATGCTCCCATAGGGGTTCTTACGGCAGCAACGATATAAACTTCTTTCGACATAGTTTCAATTTTTTACGAGCACGAATTTACTCATTTTTCGTTGATTAAAAAGCAATAAACTACTTCAACTTATTGTTCAAACTAGCGTCTAAACCATTATTTTTGTTTCGATCTTTCCATCAGTTGGAATCACTAAATTATTTCTATGAAAAGATTTGTACTAGTTGTGATGGCATTGTGTAGTGGAATACTGGTAAATGCTCAGGAAACCAAGGATTCTACAGTTGTAAAAAACTGGACATCTAAAACCATTTTTGGAGTTAACGGTTCTCAATCTGCTTTTGTGAATTGGGCAGCTGGAGGTAGAAATAACATTACAGCTTTGGGTTTTGTTGATGCTTCTATCAAATATGAAAAGTACGATATGAAGTGGACCAATGATTTGAAGTTTGCTTTAGGAGGATTAAGATATATTGATTCTTCAGGGAAAGCTGATGGTTTGCAGAAAACGGATGATAAGATCGATCTCAACTCTACGTTCGGTTTGAAGTTTAAAGACCATTGGTTCTATACTGCAACTGCCGGATTCAAAACGCAAAGTTTAGATGGTTTTGCTTTTCCGAACGATTCTGTTCCAATTTCAAGATGGCTTGCACCCGCTTACATCAATATTTCAATAGGTATTGAGTACGCTCCAAGTGCAGCTTTTAATATGTACCTTTCACCATTGGCGGGAAAGATTACGTTAGTTAAAGATGAAACTCTTGCAAATGCTGGAGCCTTTGGTGTGGACAAAGCAGAATACGATGGTTTGGGAAATGTGATTACGAAAGGAAAACAGGTGCGCTATGAGTTTGGTTCGTTTCTTCGCTTTAAGTTTCAGAAAGAGATCTTTAAGAATATTGAGATGAAGACAAAAGCAGAGTTTTTCTCGAATTACCTGAATAATCCACAAAACGTGGATGTCAACCTTGAGAACATCTTTGCATTTAAAGTAAATGAATGGTTTTCCGCAAGTTTGCAGTGGAATATGATTTATGACGACGATATTAAATCCGTTGATCGCGACGGAAATGTTGGACCGAGATTGCAATTCAAATCTGTGCTTGGATTAGGAATTGCTTATACCTTAACGAATAAATAAAAATGACATTTTTCTCAGATTTTTCCTTGTGGTGGCTGGTTCCGTTTGCAATTGTTGCATTGGGATTATCGTACTATTACTACTATAAATCAGCACAGCGAACAACCTGGGAGAAGAAAGAACTTCGAATTTTATACGTCCTGCGTTCAGCGGGATTGTTTCTTGTATTGGTTCTTCTTTTAGGATTGATTTGGGAAACATTGACTTACCGACAAGAAAAACCGCTTTTGGTGACTATGATAGATGAATCGTCTTCAATGATGAATTATAAGGATAGCGCCAAAGTGAGAAAAGACGTTGACGGATTCAAGAATGCACTCGAAGAACGTTTTGGTGATCGATTTGATTTGAAATTTGTGAGTTTAGGAGAGAAAACCAGAGCATATTCTAAAACAGAATTTAACGATAAGAAAACCAACCTTGCTGGTGGATTTGAATACTTGCATGATGTTTATTTCAATAGAAATTTAGGTGGTGTAGTTTTGATTTCTGATGGAAACTTCAATGAAGCTGCGCATCCGATGTATGCGGCTGACAGATTACAATTTACTCCGGTTTTTTCTCTTGGAGTTGGAGATACGATTACTAAAAAGGATTTATCACTGAAATCTGTTTTCACGAATGAAGTCGCTTTTGTCAACAATACGTTTCCTATCGAAGCACTTGTTGATGCGAATAAATTTTCTGGAACAACGATAGTTGTTTCCTTACTTCAGAATGGGAAATCGATTCAACGCAAAACTGTTGCAACGGCAAATGCTGCGTTCGACCAACAGCGTGTAGTTTTTGAAGTGGAAGCGAAGAACAAAGGTTATCAGCGATATACCGTAATGGTTGAACACAAAAAAGGAGAATTCACTTTTGAAAACAACCAGCAGAATTGCTATATAGAAATTGTAGATACGAAAGCGAACATCCTGTTTTTGGCAGATGCGCCACATCCAGATATTGCGGCATTGCGTTCGGTTTTGGAATTGGATAAACGAGCTGTAATTGAAACTCAATTCTCCAATAACTATACACTGAAACCTGTTTTACCAAGCATGGTTGTTTGGTATGAAAACGGTACGAAACCAAATGCGGCTTTATTTCAATCTTTGAAAGAAAAAGGTGTTCCGGTTTGGTTAATTGTTGGCCCAACATGTTCTTCAAACGTTTTGAGTCAGTATGGCTTGAATTTCAAGTTCAATAGTTCCGGACAACAAGATGATGTTTATCCTTCAGTTTCCAGTGGATTTAACGCATTTGAATTTACAGATGAATGTAAGTCAATGTTCAAAACAGCCGCACCATTGAAAGCGAAGTTCGGAAGTGTTTCAGTTCCGTCAGATGCTGAAGTAATTTTGACGCAGCGAGTTGGTTCTGTAGAAAAGAAAGACCCATTGTTGTTGATGTTGAACGGACGAAAAGCAAAAATTGCAGTTACATTGGGTGAAGGTGTTTGGCGTTGGAAAATGAAGGAATTCATGATGAAGAAGTCGAATGCCGGATTCGAAGAATTTGTAAATAAGATTTCACTTTATCTTACAATCAAACAAAATTCTGATCCATTCAGATTGACTTTCCCGAAACGTTTCCTGGTTACGGAAGATATTGAAGCAAAAGCTGAATTTTACAGCGAAGCAATGGAGTTGATCACTAGCCCGGAAATTGATATTCAGGTAACAAAAGTGGGCGGGAAGTCGGAGAAAGTGAATTTCTCACCTGTGACGAACTTCTACAAAGCAAACCTTGGACAATTGTCGCCTGGTGAGTACAAATGGACAGCGAAAGCTAAATATAAAGGAAAAGTCTCAACCAAAAACGGAAGTTTTGTTGTGGAAGATATTGCTTTGGAGCGCTTGACGAATAGGGCCGATTTCGGTGTTCTACAGCAGCTTTCAAAACAAAGCGAAGGAAACTTTTACACGCTTTCGAATTACGAGAAATTGTTGAATACATTGGAGAATAGAAGCGACATCGCAACCATGCAGTACGAAGATTCTGGATACACGTCAATTATAGATTGGTGGTGGTATTTTGCATTGTTGATTGTGATTTTTGGGATGGAATGGTTCCTGAGAAGACGTTGGGGGGCTTACTAAAAAACCCATTAAACACATAGCTCACATAGCAGATTCACATAGACACATAGTTTGGATTTTTATGACAATTGTTAAAGAGATTTACGTTAATCAATCTTCGTTGTGTCAATGGGAAGTCAATAGTAAAGAAAAGATGATGCTAAGCTGTGTGCTTAACACATAGTCCACGTAGCAGATTCACGTATGTACATAGTTTATAAATCTGATTATAAGTAAACTATGTGACTATGTTTTAACTATTGAGTTCTATGTGTTTCAAAAAAAAGCGATCACCAAAACTGATAACCGCTTTCCATTTTATTGATTGAAATACTATTTCTTCATTGTATTTTGAGCCATCATCTGTTTCATGGTTTTTTCCATTCCGTCAGTTGATCCGTCTAAAAAGATAACGTTTCCATTTCCTTTTTCTGCGAATTCTTTCACAGCTTCAGTCCACATAGAGAACAAGATTAAAGATGTATCCAGATTAGCCGATTTCATTTGCTCAGCAGCTTCTGTCATACCACGAGCAACTTCCTCACGGAACAAAGCAATACCTTGTCCTTTTAGTTGAGAAGCTTCTTTCTCAGCCTGAGCAGCAATTTTAATTGCATTTCCATCCGCCTCGGCAGCTTTTGTTTTCGTAATTAACAATGCCTGACCTTCATTTTCGGCAGCCGCTTTCAAGTTGTTAGAAGCTACTACTTTTGCCATTGAACTTGTAATTTCAGCGTCAAACGTGATGTCGTTTAGTTGTAAATCGATCAAATGGAATCCCCAGGTTTCTAGAACGTGATCTAAACCATCTTTCACATCGGCAACAATTTCACCACGTAACAAGAGAATTTCTGCTTGTTTCTTTGTAGCAACAAACCCACGAACGGATCCTTCAATAGTTCGAACCAAGGCTTGTGAAAAATTTCGAGTGTCAATGAACTTAAAGGCAACATTTTTAATGGTTTCTTCCCGGTTGTCCAATACAGCGTACACCAACATGGCTTTGAAATAAACGTTTGCCTGATCTTGCGTAATTGCTTGAAACTCCATTTCGTAAGCACGGTTCTGAATAGAAACCTTACTATGTACTTTTTCGAAGAAAGGAATTCTTAAACTAAGTCCGGGATGCAATATTCTGCGGTACTTACCAAATAGTGTAATGACTCCAATTGTTCCTTGTTGAACTGTAATAAAGCTGAGAAGAAGGAGCAAAACACCGGCGCCAATTCCTACGAGTAAAGGTATATTCATAATTAAGTTTTGAGTTATTGTAAATGTAGCTTTAGAATTCTAAATTCCAAAATGGTAAATTCTAAAAACGAGAAAAGATACCAACGTATTCGTTTTGAGAGGTTGTTAAATTTTTCAACCAGGGAACAATATTTTGAAAAGGAATTCGTTTTGGAAGAAATGTCTTAAAATGCCTATGATAAAAAAATACTCGAAAAACGCGCAACAAGAGGTTGCAAATCCATCTTTGGCTGTCATTAATCAAATTTTGAACTACAGCAAATCGTTGGAAGTTAAAAAACTAAAGCATACGAAAGTGCTTGTTCAATTGAACTAGAATTTACTTAAAACTTTGTAAGGCTATCCGGAAACGGGTAGCCTTTTTTTCATTTAAACTCACGTCAAAGTCTGTGGGAACAAAAAAAAGGCTGAATCTTGCGAAACAGCCTTCCATTTTTTATGAATAGAACTCTTATTCTGTGATCACTAATTTCTCTGTTGATCGGATGTTATTGTTCTCAACTACGTTAACCAAATACGTTCCCGGAGAATAGTTGCCAACTTGAAGTTCAAATACTCCTGATCCAGCCTTTAATGCTGTACTGAACACAATACGTCCAGATAGATCAGTAACATTAAGTACTCCTGTTGTAGAGGTATTAACTGAAATGCTCACTAAATCTGTTGCTGGGTTCGGCGATAACGTCAACTGAACCGGTCCGTTTTCTTTAATTGAAGCTACGGCTCCGCTCATATCCGGTGCTTTATCATCTTCTACAAACACCCACTCACCACTTTTTTGGTAAATCAATGTGTATGAAACCTGTGCCCATGTACAGTTGGTAGACCATACACCGCGTGTAATACGGTAGCTTGTATTGTACTTGAACATTCCGTTTGCAGGTGAACATGAGTTAGAAGTTGTTTGTGTTAATCCGTCGAAACCCGAGAATGTAGTAGGAGCACCGTTTCCTGTCCACCAACAAGGAGCAACGGTTGAAACGTTACTGTTTGTAGAGTAAACTGGATTTCCTGAACTGTTTAGTTCTTCGACAAACCACATGTAACCGAAGCCTGAAGGATGACCAGATGTAACCAACGGACTAGCAGTTATCTGCAGGTATGAAGAATTAGAAGGATTTGTTGTGAGAGCGAAAGCCGGATCGTTGTTTTCAACTGTAACAGTCCATTGTGCTGATGCAGAACATCCTGTGATATTGTCAGTAACGGTAACAAGATAAGTTGTCGTAACAGAAGGACTTACCACAACTCCTGCCATAGGTCCGTTGTAAATACTCGGTCCAGCCGGAGTAATTGGTGTCCAGTTCAATGTGTAATTAACAGGATTTCCTGAATTCAATGTTGCATTCAATGTTGCTTGTTCACCAGTACATATTCTGCTTGTGCTTCCTTTCAATTTAAAGCTTGGAGGACAATTTACATAGATGATCTTTGTTGTTTCTGTCCAGTTGGTGTAAGCGTTTTGAACCGCCAATTTGATTCTGTAGTATTTTCCACATACCATAGTTGGACCACCGCTTGCTGCCGAAGGAATATTCAATACTCCCGGAGTTCCTGTTGCCCAAGGACTCCACCATTCTGTTGCTCCTGAAGCTGGTGTTCCGAATTGATCCGATTCAACTACTGTCCAAACGTTATTGGTAATTTGACAACCATTTGTTACAGATCCTGTAAAGCTCATTGGTGCACCTTGACAAAACGAACTTGCTCCTGTAATTGCTAATGTTGGTGTACAAATGATCTCTAATTTGAAATCGTCTAATTGAATTGCTCCATTGATGTACGAATTCGAAACAGAGGAAGTCATCCATTGTCTTAACCACAATTGTGAAAAGTTTGTAGTAGCAGTGAAAGTCTGAGTATTAACTGTCCAGCCTTGACCGTTGAATGACATGTTTGGTAATTGTTGACTTCCTGATGGAATTGCTGGAGTAGCTTCCTGAGGAGCACCCAAACCACCAGATTGATTAACCATTCCATTTGTCAGAATCCATTTTGCTGTATAGGTTTGTGTTGCAGGGTTTGCGCCCGAACCACCTTTAACAGCATATGAAATTTTGTATGTTGTACCCGCTTGGAATGCATAGTTCAATGCAATTCCTTCTGAACGTTCAGCAGGTGTATACAATGCAGGATTCCAGTTAGCATAAGCGTTCACAAATCTACTTCCTTGGTAAGCTGTTCCAAGTCCTGAAGGAGAATTGTTGTCGGGAGTTCCTGAAGTGGAGATCCAGTTTGGAATGCATCCCAGGTAAAAAGAGTTGTAATAGTTGCTACACGATTGCTCAAAGCTTTCGCTGACTACTACTTGACTCCAGCTCGTATTTCCGAGT
>CAMLET010000136.1 GCA_946479125.1 uncultured Flavobacteriales bacterium | reverse complement strand
ATGTCGCACGAAATTGTAGATTTCCGTGAGCATAATAATGGACAAGAGCCGTTGTGGACAAATTCGATGTTCGGAGGAATGCCTGCAACTCAGGTATCTTTGATTCATGGCGGAAACTGGTTTTCGAACCTTGAAACAATGTACTTTAAAACATTACCTTCTCCATTAGGAATTGTATTGCTTTATATAATTGGTTTCTATATCATGCTTTCATTGATGAAAGTGAACAAATGGGTGGCTATTGTTGGAGCATTGACGTATGGATTTTTGAGTTATCAGATCATCATTCTTGGTGCAGGTCACAATTCAAAAGGTGTTGCTATAGCATTTTTAGCGCCGGTTGTGGGCTCCTTCTTTTATGCCTATCGACAGTCATGGAAATGGGGAGCATTGTTAAGTGCTTTGTTCATGAGTTTTGAGTTGGCTGCTAACCACCTTCAGGTAACTTACTACTTAAGTTTTGTATTGTTAGCATTAGGAATTGCTGAAGTTTTCAGAGTTATAAAAAGTAAGGAATACAAGAATTTCCTGAAAGCTACACTAGGAATATTAGCTGGTTATTTCATTGCTGTTTCAATTAACTACGGTAACGTTTCAATGACAAACGACTACGTTAAACACTCAATTCGTGGTGGAAATGACCTTTCTATTGATGCTTCCGGAGTATCAAATAGCGCCAATTCTACCGAAGGCTTGGAAAGAACATACGTTACTGAATATAGTTATGGTTTAGGTGAGACATTCTCTTTTGTTACACCATATGCTAAAGGAGCAGGAACAATGACTTTCGAAGAATCTCCATTTGTTGATTTAATTGAAAAAAGTGATTATGATCCAGGTATGCAAGATGCCATTTTAAAAGGAGGTTATGCTTACTGGGGAGATCAACCAGCAACATCAGGTCCGGTTTACATAGGTGTAATTCTTGTTTTTCTCGCGTTACTTGGCATGGTTTACATAAAAGATGCATCTAAGTGGGCACTGTTGGCAGTAACTATTTTGACAGTAATGTTATCGTGGGGTAAAAACTACATGGGACTAACGGATTGGTTCCTGGACAACGTTCCAGGATACAACAAATTTAGAGCGGTAACGATCATTTTAGTAATTGCAGAACTTTGTATTCCGCTTCTTGCAGTACTACTAGTTGATAAACTTATTAAAGAGAGAGAAGCGATCAAAGCCAATTTGAAGCCTTTCTATATTACTTCAGCAGCTTACTTTTTGTTCTTGTTGGTATTGAAATTTGGAGGAATTGATGATTCATATTCATGGATTAGAGAACGTGAGGCTGAAAATCAACCGGCTCCGGATTTTGAATCTATGAGAGCTGAGTTCAGAAATCAGATTATGTCAATGCCAGTAGACTCGGCTGCTAAATTCGGAATTGATGCTACGAATCCTCAATCTGTAGAATCTGCAATTACACAGCAGATTGATATGAAGAGAGAAGAATACAAGCAAAGCGAAGAATCTCAACAGCTTGTAAAAAGTGCTGTGAAAGATATTCGTGAGCAAGTTTGGCACAGTTCGATGACTCGATCTATATTGTTCACTTTATTGGCAATAGGATGTTTGGCACTTTATTTCCTAACTTCTGCTTCTGCCGCTGTTTCACTTGGTGCCTTAGGGTTAATTGCTTTCCTTGATATTATTACTATGTCAAGCAATTATCTAAACAATTCAGACTTACCTGATGGTTCTGGGTATAAATATTGGACTCCGAAATTGGAGGCACAATACCCTACAACGGCGGATCAGGCTGATATGGATATCTTAACCTTGGAAACAGAGGCAAATTCAGATGTTGATAAAGAAGTGAAGAAAGGATTTGCCGAGGGAAGAGCTAAAGCAAGCGAATTGGATGCTTCCGGATCGGATGCAAGACGTATTGAAATGGCTTATGGTTTTTCTGCGTTGAATAGAAATACCAATTACCGTGTGTTTGATCAAAGCGGAGGATTCAGTTCAGCTGCGGCTTCCTATTTCCATAAATCACTTGGTGGTTATCATGGTGCGAAGTTGCGTTCTATTCAAAACCTTGCAGAATTCCACCTTTACAAATCGAACCAAAAGGTTTACGATATGTTGAACGTGAAATACTTCTTAAGTAAAGGTGCGGAAGGAAGAACTGCAAATCCAAATCAAACTGCTTTAGGAAATGCCTGGTTTGTTCGCAATGCAAAAGTTGTTGCAACTGCAGATCAGGAAATACTGAGTTTAGGATCTAAGTTCAAAATGAGCAATGTTAGCAATGGTCGATTCTTTGTTAATGGAGTAGAGAAGAAGCAGCTTGAAAGTTACGCCAATGCTACGCTTCAATATTTACCTGCTGGAGTAAGAGATACACTCAATATTCAATTGTCGAATGATGTGCCTACCGGTGCTGAAATTGTTTTTGTTAAGGATACCAAAGGTAAAACGAACTTGATCATGAAGAGTGATTTTGACCGTGATACTACGAAATCATTTACAGCATTTGTTGCGATTAAGTCAATTAGCGAATTCAAACCGATTGAAGAGATTATTGTTTCTGCTGATGAAGCGAAGAAACTGAAAGCAAAATCATGGAGAGGTGAAGGGATCATTAAATTGAAATCATACGCTCCGAATAAATTGGTGTATACTACGAATGCTTCTGATAAAGGAATGGCAGTTTTTAGTGAAGTATATTACGCAGATGGTTGGTCGGCAACAATTAACGGAAAACCGGCAGATATCGTTCGTGTAAATTACCTATTGAGAGGTTTGGAACTTCCTAAAGGAGAAAGCAAGATCGTATTTACATACAAGTCAGAGAAATTTGAGAAAATGAATACTGTTTCCTCATTGATGTCATTGCTGTTAGTACTTCTTATTGCAGCAGCAGGATTTATGTGTTGGAGAGAGAGCAAAAAGAAAATTGCTTAACAATTAGGTATAAATAATAAAAAAGCCCTGGTTCAATTTGGATCAGGGCTTTTTGTTAAATACTAATATCTTGTATAGCTTTCAAAAATTCCTCTTCACGTAATTTCAAAGGATAATTTTCTGCGATATGCTGACTTGCACGATGTGACAGTGATTTCTTTTCTGACTCATTTAAACCAATCAAATCCGTCACCAACTGCTTTAACAATTCAGAATCCTTTTGTTCTAAAACTCCGCCAATTCCATCTACTATTTTAGGCATGGCGCCAACTTTACTAACCACAGGAATACAGCCGCAGAGCATTGCTTCGCATAAGGCATTCGGAAATCCTTCCGACATTGAAAGCTGTAAATAGAATTCGAAATCGTTAAGAACGTTAACTAACTCAGTGTTGGGAATTGTTGGGTGTAAGATTACATTTGATGCTGTGAAATAAGATTCTAAGCCAATTCCACCAATAATGTGAATTTCAATTTCAGGCATAGCTTCTGACAAGGCTGCTAAAAGATCAATTCCTTTCAACTGAAAGCCAAATCGTGAATCGAGTTTTGCTCCAATAGTGACAAAGCTGTTTTTTTTACGCGGTTTCCCGAGATCTTTAAAAAGAGTAGAATCAAATCCGTTATAAATAACCTGAGCAGGTGTTTCTACCTTGTTTACAAAAGCCTTATAACCTTGTTGAGGAAAATCATTTGGTTGATAACTATAATCAGTCAATATGAGCGTTGAATCAACCGGCAAAAGCAGATCAGACTTCAATAGACTGTATGCGGTTGCTTTGCCTAGTATTTTTCGGTTAAAGTTCCCGTATTGAATGGATGGGAAAGATACACAGTCTGTTCCACCAAGAACGGTAACCACTTTGTGACCTCTTAGCTTTGAGGCAATTATTCCCGGGATACAATGAAAGCCGGCAAACTGGTTTACAACAATTGACTTCTTTCGGAATAACATTTTAAAGAATACACCGCCAAGACGAACAGGGATTAACCATTTCGGTTGAAGATTAATAAGAATTACTTCTACCGGATGTTTGGTTTTTAAAATCTCAATATCCTTTAGAACAAAACTAGAGTAATTTGTACAAACGTAAATTATGTTCTTGGGAGGCATTATTTAGAATTTTGACCTGATATTCTGAATCAGATTTACCCATTTACTTCTAACCTCAATGGATTTCACTTCAGGATTCTTCTTGAAAATGATTTTCAAATAGTTCGGCTTATCTGTATGAATGGCATACGGAGTAATGCTTTCAAGAACAAAACCATGAGGATATACGTTATTTAGTAAATCCTGCATTGACAAGGATTGATCAATGATCTGAAGTAATTCAGGTTTATTCTTTCTATAATAGTCCAGTGCGTGTGGCTCTGGAATATTAATAAACAATTTCGCATCGCTGGAACATACTTTAGAAATGTTCTCAAATAATTTGTAATGCTGTTCAACAGGAATGTGCTCAAGAACGTCAGGAAATACAACAAGGTCAAATTTCGTTTTATGATCGAAGTCTGACATATCCGTTACAATGAACTCTGCATTGGGAGCTTTGTTGAATTCCTTTGCGAATTGAATACTTCTCGGTGAAATATCACATCCAACAATACTTCCTTGTGGAACCATTTTCAGTAATAGCGAACTTACTGTTCCAATTCCACACCCAATTTCCAGAATATTAGCATTGGGTTTTACTCCAAGCTTTTTTACATTTTGCGCAATAATTCTATGTCTTGTTGAAACTCCAATTTTACCTTGGTGTTTCACATAATCGTCATAATATTCTTCAACTTCTTCTTTGCCTGCCATTTTACTCAACTATTGCTTTTATTCTAATCACTGTGATTTTAGGATCTGTATTTGCCGTAACGGTAATTGTTTTCTCAACAGGTTGTCCGTCAACAGATTTGGAACTCGGTTTAAAATGCACTTTTATAACGTCTGTTTTTCCCGGAGCGATAGGTTTCTCAGGTTTTTGAGGAGTAGTACAACCACAACTAGCCTGAACATCAGAAATTGCTAAGGGAAACTTTCCAGTGTTTTTCACTTCAAACACACAGTCATTTTCAGAACTTAATTTGATCTTACCAAAGTCATGTGACATTTTTTTGAACTCTAGAGAAGTAGTGTTTTTTGACGCTTCACTTAGTTCTTGTTCAGCCTTATCTAATTCCACCAAATCCTCATTCAGTCCTTTTGAACCGTCAGGATCTGCAACAATTGACTCAGGACTATTTTCAGCTGAATTATTGGATGTTTCACCACATGATGCTAAAAACAACAGGCCCGCTAAAACAAAATGAATTTTCATTGGTCTATTAATTTGCCGCTAATTTAATACTATTATAATCGTTTGACTTCAGTATATTGATAGCTTTCATTAATATTTCGTTTTTCGTATTGTAAATACGGTAGAACGATTCTGAACCAAATAAATCTTGAGCAATGTGAGCTTTTAAGCGTAAACGCATCAAATCGCCGCTGATCTTGTATTGCTCTTCATTCATTTTTAGCTCTTTGTTCTCTTTCATTGCTTCTGCAAAGAAATCATCCATCATTTTTTTGTCAACTTCAAATCCTTTAATGAACTCGTCAATGTTCTCATATTTCTTATTCAAATCGTCTCTGTTTTTGTCAACGAATGTCAGCGGGAATGAAGCGAAAACACCTGTTCCGGCAACATCACGGTAAAAATCAGTAATCTCCGAAGTATCTAATGGAACAAAGAAATCAGGCATAATACCTCCACCTCCGTAAACTGTTCTTTTCGAAACCAGTGTTTGGAATTTTAATGAATCTGGGAGTTTGATTGAATCGATGTTTGTCATTTCACCGTTCATGAAACGTTTCATGTAGTCGTTTTTGTACGCTTCCAAATCATCATATGGTTTTTGGATCCAGCGACCAGTAGGAGTGAAGTAACGTGCAATCGTTAAACGAAGTTGTGCACCATCACTTAAGTCAATTGGACGTTGTACTAATCCTTTTCCGTAACTTCTACGTCCTACGATAACTCCACGGTCCCAATCCTGAACGGCACCGCTCAAAATCTCACTTGCAGAAGCCGTGCTTTCGTCTGTTAGCAATACTAAATTTCCTTTTTCCCAAAGTCCAGCTCTTTCTGCTTTAAGGTCCTGACGTGGTTGCGCTCTACCTTCAGAATATACAATCAGCTTGTTTCCGGATAAAAATTCATCAGCTAAATATTGAGCAACATACATTAATCCTCCACCGTTGTCCTGCAAATCAAGAATAAGACTTTGCATTCCTTCAGCTTTCAATTCTTTCATTGCTTTGGTCATCTCATCAGGAGTAGTTCTTGCAAAAGCGGTCAATTTGATATAACCAATTCCTGGTTCAACCATGTAAGAACATTCAACTGAATTCACGGGAATTTTATCTCTTGTAATAACAAATGTGATTGGAGCTTTGGTATTTTTTCGCTTGATGTCAACTTTTACCTTGGTTCCAAGTTCACCCATTAGTTTTTCACGAACCTGAGCATTTTTCAATCCAATACCAGCAACGTTAACACCATCAATGTTTGTAATCTTATCTCCCGGACGAATTCCTAATTTTTCTGAAGGACCACCAACGATAGTTTCCACCACCATTAAGGTGTCTTTTAAGATTTGAAAACGAATTCCAATTCCAACAAAACTTCCTTCTATACGCTGATTGGCATCATCAACTTCTTCTTTCGAAATGTATGCAGTATGTGGATCCAATTCTTCCAGCATAGCTACAATTGCTGCATCTACGAGTTTTTTTTCGTCAACATTGTCAACGTATTTGGCACTTACATATTTCAGTATTTCGTCTAAACGATCAGTTTCAGTAGGTGGTGTTTTTTGTAATTGTTGCTGTCCGAACGACAATGTCGTGCAGAATAGGCCAATAGAAAGGAAAATGATTTTTTTCATGGTAATTGAATGTATACGAATATAACGATTAAACGAGTATCATCATTGCTTGCAACATGAGGTTCTGAGAATTTATGTTAAATCGGACAAGGCTCGGTTTTCATACATTTTGATACCAAAATCGTTCATTTCTGCGAGTTAAGATTTTCGACAATGCACTGTTAACTTTCAAATGTTGAACATAATTAGACAGACTTACTCAACGAATATTCATATTTCTTAGATTTGCGAGAATAGATTCAATGGCTATGAGACGTTTAATTGCCTTATTTTTCACCCTGTCTTTTTTTACTGCTGAGGCACAAGTAAAACAAATCGATAAGTTGGAAATGCTTTATGACCAAGGTCATTACGGCATGGTGTATCGAAAAGCAAATCGATTGTTGGATATTCCTGATTACGATTATAGCTATCAACCCGAGTTCTATAAGAGTTTGGCGTTGTTCAGATTGTCTGAGAAGGAATTTTGGTTTAAGCTGCATCCGGATGCTTTGCAGGAAGGTCGAAAATTGTATTTGGAAGTTCGCAATTCTACGGAAGGAGCGAAGGTTTTTAATGCACATTTGAATCATATAGCTCTATTGAAGAAGGATTTGGTTGCTCGTGCACACGACTTAAAGAAGTCGGGAAGGAAAGATGAGTATGACGAATTACAACAAATTATTGGCTTGTTTGATCATATTCCTGATTTGGATGACCCAAGTGGTGTAACGCCCCCAAAAGTTCCTGAAACGAACGAAACAGAAGAGGTAGAAACTGTTGCTGCAATTCAAAGTAGAGAAGGAATGATCGATTTTGCAAAGACGCAATTGGGTGTTCCTTATTTATGGGCTGGTGATGATCCAAACGGCTTTGATTGTTCTGGTTTCACGCAGTACGTTTATCAAAAACAGTACAAGAAGGAGATTCCGCGTAGGGCAGAAGACCAGTACAATAAATCAAAGAAGATCAAGCAAAGAAATGCGCATAAGGGCGATTTGGTATTTTTTGATGCCGGATCTGGAATTTCTCACGTCGGAATGATCGTTTCTGAAAAAGGTGAACCTTTGGTAATGATTCACG
>CAMLET010000135.1 GCA_946479125.1 uncultured Flavobacteriales bacterium | reverse complement strand
AGCTTATAATAAATGATTCAGATTGAATTGGACCCAACTCAAAACTATTACATGGTCCCATTACTCGTTCCTTAGTCTTAACGTAACAAGTATCAAAGTTATGAGCTTCACTTTCAAATACAAGAGTGCTTTTAGAAGTGTAAGCCTTAAACCATTTTAAATCATTAACGCCAAATTTCACTTGTTTACACTTACTATTGTTACAGCCAAATATCAATATAACTGCAATCATCAAAAAAGAAAATTTCATCTTCATTATTTTATCTATATCCAAGCGCTTTTATTACCTGATCCATACTATGATTAGTTGTAGGCCAAGCGTTTATGTATTGTTCATATGAAGCACTGCACTGCTCACTAGTTCCATAATTTCCTGAACAAGTATTCATCCATTCATCGAATGCATAATAAGGAAGTTTTGAATCTATCCAATGCTGTATTCCTTCGGCTTGTTGAGCAACCGACCAAAGCATTTTATTCAAAATCTCTCCTTTGATAATATACGCATTTATATTCGTTTGCGGCGTAAGTGCGACCCCATTATCAAGTTTGGTACGAGGAGATAACCCAGCCGCATTGAATGTGATTGTTCTAAATCCGCTAATTAGCCCAGCTAAACTTGCCAATCCACCACCTAAAGAATGCCCAATTATAGTCAAATTTTGATCTAAACCCTTAAAGAGATTGCCATACTCGGCAGCTCTTTCATATTGAGAAGCAACAACTCCTGCCCCTTGCTCTATATTGTTAATCCAATCTTTACCTTGATCAGTACCAGCAAAAACCATTGCATAAAACTCAATACCCTCAACAGTCCTTTTATAAAGTCCCGCAGTAAACCCATCTTCATCAACAGTAACTTGAGTTAAACTGTAGCCTTCAACAGTTCTCAACTTTTGCTCCTCATCATTGAAAAAAGTTGAGCCTACAGGATAATCCTTATACTTATAAATGTCCTCTGCCATAAATGCTGAAGCCTCTGTTGTTGGTCCCGGATATATAGGTCCTTGATACCAGGATCCTCCACCAGTAGAGTTTTCTTGAAGCTGATAGTAATAAATTTGATCTTCCTGCCCACTAGCATTGGATTTACCTAGATACCAATTACCTATCTTTGACGGATCAGATGTATTCACATTTTCAGGCTCCATTCCTTCTAACTCCTTAGAATCTATAACACGATTACCGCTAAATTGATATGATGAAAAATATGGATACTTTATGCAAAGTGGATCGATCGCAAAGAACCTACCCAATCTTGGGTCGTGCATTCGGTACTCATAATTCAACGAGTTACCTTCACCTTTGATTTCATCATCTTCTAATTGTCCTTGGAAGCCCATTGCATAATCTCTGATACCTCCAATCGTTTTCTTTAAGTTTCGTTCTGGAATTGTAACACCAAAAGGTGTATAGTCAGTTGTTTGTAGAATATCCGCTAAAAAATAGTCAACAACCGTACCTGCGCTAGTTGCTCCGCCAGTTCCGTGAAGAAGTGGTTTATCGCTAATTACAGTAAGTACATTCCCCCTGTGTTCACTTAAGGAATAATTCCTTTTTCCAATTGCATGGATCCAATTAGTTTGACTATATGTATTGTTCTGACTTCCATACATTGGTATACTATCGTTAAGAACTCCAAAGGAATTTGCAATAATATATTTCTCCTTCTGAGAATAGTAAATAGACGCGCTAATTATCTCCCTAACATATACACTAATTATACTTCCCTGAGCATCCAAAATGTAATATGTGGATTTTTCCAGTACGTTGGCCGATGTATATACATGTTTAGCTATTCTATGCCCTAAAGCATCATAATCGAAAGACACATTCTTTTTCGAACTTCCGCTAGTACGGTTGATCTTTTTAATCTTATCATCGAATGTCCACTCTATACTTGCAATTTGCTCCTGAACATCCTTGATTAAACGACCCTGTGCATCGTAAGCGTAGTTGTTGCTTGTATTGATGTTCGCTCCACTCGCAAATGTTCCCATGTCATCGATGTCATCAGTATATGTTCCTGATGACACATAATCTTCCACATGGTACAAACGGTTGCGCATGGTTTCATTACTTGTCTTGTCATAAAAATAGCGCAAACTATCAATTAAAGCGGCGGAATAGTTCTCTCTTCTTTGCGTTTTTATATTTCCATTCGCATCGTACGTAAAGTCGTTTCTGTAACGTACCGTTCCCCCACTTGCCCAGGTATTGCTTCCACCATGAAGGTCTGTAAAACTTCTTGAAGTCAGTAATCGGTTCAACTGGTCATATTGATAAGTACTTCCCAAAGGCATTACTGTTCTTGAATTCGGATCAGTAATGGTAGTAACCATTCTGGCAATATTACCATTGAACATGTCTTTACTGTAACTGGTATTCTCCAAATCCGAACCTGTCTGTATTCCAACGAAAGAACTGTTTCCCCCAATTGGCGTGTAATCACCCGTATAGTAATGCAAGCTATACCCCATTACGTCTCTGGCATGCATGGTGGCTGAGCCTGTCGAAGCCCCATCCAGACCTGGATCTCTTACCGCGCTGAGTGTATTGCTGTTCACTCCTTTAATCCAGCCTTGCAATGTATACACATAATCCAATCCTTGCACTTCTTGTTCACCTATGGTTGTTTTGGCAAGTGGTCCATGATCGTAGTAATTATACGCTGCCTCACGCTCCCAATAAGGAGTTGTTGTTGCTTCTGCCCTCACCTGTGTCATTCCATATTTGGCTTCAAACATCGGTGTTGCCGTTGTAGAATACGCATCCGTAATACGATTATCTGCATCGTACTCGTAAGCATGATGCCACTGATCTGCTTTGCCTGTTTGGAAATCGACACGGTGCACGTTCCCTTCCTCCATTCCATTTCGGAAGGCAGGCCTGAGATCAGATCGAATACTATTGACGGTTTTTTATTTGGGCGCTCCCTGGCGGTCGGGCTTTCCACGCTACATGGTAGCTTGCTCCAATCCCTAGCGCAACGTTTCAAAAGGAAACTGCGCTTCGGTCTTCATCCGCTATCGCGGATTCTTCTAGCGCATTAATTCGTGGGTCTTAGTAACAAGTATTTTCCAACACCACAATCAAACTATTAATGTAATTTCACATATTTAGCAATTCATTTTAACAGACTTATTCAAGATGGAGCTAGGCCGTGATAGTCAGGAATTTTATGATTGTAAAGAGCAATTTCAGAAAATACTGAAAGGCCTTGCCGAAGAATTTTACACTATACAACAAGTAAAGTTCTCTCGAAGAACCGCTCAGGATTATTATATAGTTGCCGATGCATGGGCGGAATATCTTTTTGGTTATACAGATTGTATTGGTTATGGAGACATTTCAGTTGCGCAAACAAACAGTAAGTTCTTTGCTAGTGCCAAATATGAAGGGCTATATGGATTTGATAGTAAAGTTGTGAAAAACAAACTCAAAGTTTTTGTACAATTTCTGAAGGAACGAGGCTACGAAAATCCCAATGTAGATAAAGCTCTGGCGAAAAAGTAAATCTTCATGAATACCTACCAAACCTACTCCACCTCACTCAAAATCTATTATTCGCTCGGTCTCCAAAATGAGTTTGTTGCTAAAAAACTTCGTTCACAAATTCCAAGCTCCACTTCAAGTACTTGGAAGAACAATAAGTTTGACAACATGGTTGGTTCTCATCTGGAGAAAACCATTGAACGAAACCTTGATGAAATTCAGTTGCTGTATCACCCAAAAGCTTCAATTCCCAGAAAATTAGCCACGGCACAAATCCGTTTCATACTCTTACTGATTTCCTTTTTTGAACAAAAGACTTTCAAAAAAGCGTTGCAAAAACACAAAACAGCACTCATCAATTTTCTGGAACGATTTGAACTCTCTTACAAACGGGTGGGAAGAATTCTCAAAACAAGTCCAAATACCCTTTACCATTGGCGAACGCAGGTCAAATATAAATGCGATGCTTCTCCTCTTTTACTTTGTGTAAAACGCCATCCCAACCAAGCAACAATACCGGAAGTAGGTATCGTCAAAAAATGGCTTTCCAAACCTGAGTTTTCGCATTGGGGAATTCATTCAATTTGGGCATTGGCTTTCAAGCAAAAGGAAACGAATTTATCTAAACAATCGTGGTACCATTACAATCGCTTATTGGAAATTCGAAAGCATTCTAAAAAAGGACGAAAACCAAATTACATTTCACTTCAAGCACAAATGGTAAATCAAATTTGGCATGCTGATATTACCGTTTTCAAAACACTTGACGGAGTAAAGCATTACATCTACACGGTAATGGACAATTATTCCCGCTTCATACATTCGTGGAGAATTGAAAAAGTGGTTTCAGCGAAAATCCGATTGGAAACCATTCAGGATGCTTTGAAGAATGCCTTTGAAGGGAAAGAATTTGCGAATCTGCAATTGGTAACCGATGGTGGTCCAGAAAACGACAATCTAACACTGAAAACCTTCATGAGTCAAAACCAAATCAATATCAATCACACCATTGCATTGCGAGATATTATGCAATCCAATTCTATGATGGAAGCCTTCTATCGTATAACCAAATACCAATTTCTCTATCTCAAAAAAATTGAAAACGGAAAACAACTAAACATGGAATTTGAATCCTGGATCAATGAATACAATAACGAAAAACCACATCACGCACTTGGAATTCATACGCCGTTTGAAATCTTAAATGGAAATGAGAAAATGCAATCTTTCAAAGAAAGAAAAATTATCGCTGCACAAAACAGAAGAGAAATCAACAGAAATGCGAATTGTAAAACCAAATGTGACTAATAATCAGAAAAGAAATCTCAAAAGTAATATTTGGTTAACCCAATTCAATTTCAAAACTATCTTTTCAAAAATGAAATAACAAAAAAGGTGTGTCAGAAATCCGACACACCAAGACACTACTGTTTTCAATACATTACGAATATTCGTATGGTCTTTCTAAGAAAGTTTTAGACGTAGCGGCCGAACATTCGGGATCCCCCTATACGCTTGAACATTCTTTTTGTTATTGAATTGTTTTTCAAATTGTTAGTTCGGAATCACATTTCCATCAACACATGTGGAACACTACCGTGGAACACTACCGACGTAGCGGAGCAACCTTATTTCCACCATTCCAGTTCCTTTGACTGTTTTAATTGCGAACGAATACTACTATCGAGATTTTTGCTTAAGGAATCATCTAGAGACACGTCATACTCTCTGAAATTGCAATAAATCATAGAATGAATCATCATGTTCAAATTCATGGGTACAAAGTACTTTACTTTACTACCTTCCATCTCTCCTTCAAATTTATACGTATTAATAATTGAATTCCTCTCCAATAAGTAATTTCCGTATCCGATATAGATTAAAAAGAAGACTATAAATTCCCGAAAATTCTCTTCACTTTTATTGTGGTAATCATAAATTTCCAAAGGATTCAATGAAAAAATTAATCTCCCTACCAATATAAGCAATTCACAATTTGCTATTTCATTATTGAGCTGTGCAAACTCTGTCAATTCAATATTAACTTCATTATTTAACTTATTCTCAAATAGCCTAAAAACAGAAGGCATTCCGTATAGAAACGTATCGTTCTTACAATACCCCTCTTTAAATGAAATCTTCACATTATAATTTATTGCAAAATTGATTAGATCTTGCTTAAATGTTGAATCTGATTGTATCCGCTTATCAAGTAAATCCACTTTAAACCGCTTTAGTTGAAGCGATAACATTTCATACGTAGCTTTTATATAATCTCTATCATCATCTCTAATCGTAATTTTCTTTTTGAACATTTTTGTAATTATTTGCTTTTACATTATACCCTTTTGTCGCATTATATATTCAACAGTTTTTACTGTGGAGGGATTTGAAAGAATTTTATCAATCAATTGCTGATGAGGATTCTTTCCATAAACAGCTACAGCCATAGCACGAACCCTTTCCTGAACGAGAACAGGAACGGAATTTTCATCAAAAGGCATTTTATTAGCACACGGAACACAAACGGGTTCACCATATCCAAGTGCTCTATAAGTGTTTTCTTTGTAAAGATTAATCGCCTGTTTATAAGCCATTTCCAAGACATCTATATAGTCCTTATCTGATTGTTCGCTGTATACAATGGTGGTTTCATCAGCAGTGGACTCACTATAATAATCAGCAATATAAAGTTTGAAATCCCCTTTCATCCCTTCAAAAGTAGCTAATTCAAGTTGCTTATATGTTGCAAGTAAATTTGTCTCACCAACAGTAATGAATTTATTATTAAAGTACTCATTAAGATGTTGATAGTCCTGAATATTCCCATGTATATTGGCCATTATCTCAAAGACTTCTCTTACTAAGGGCATATGCTCAATAGGTGCAATCGCAGTACTACGACCTGGGTTAAAAGGTGCTGGTGCAGTGTTCCATCCCCTATACTCACCAACATTAACCTGAACCGATTCTCCCATAGTTGGCTCCTCTACATTATCTCCACGATATTGCCCTCTATCCATGTTGACACTACCATTTTTCCGAAGAGCCCGTTGACCATTAGAACGTCTAATATTTGCTCTTCCAGTACTCCTGTTCCATCTCATTGAAGCACCACCGCTGCCTGTTGCATTAACTCCCTGTAATCCTTCCAACTCAATACAATCAACAACTCTATTTTCACTAAAAGCATAAGTACTATTCCATGGATACTTTCCAGCCAATGGATCAATCGCAAAGAACCTACCCAATCGTGGGTCATGCATGCGATACTCAAAGTTTACAGAATTCCCTTCACCTTTAATCTCATCATCTTCTAACTGTCCCTGGAAGCCCATAGCATAGTCCCTCACTCCACTTACCGTTTTCTTCAGATTCCGCTCTGGAATAGAAACGCCAAATGTAGTATAATCACTTGTTTGTAGAATATCAGCTAGGAAGTAATCTACAACCGTTCCAGCACTTGTTGCTCCGCCTATCCCATACAGAATCGGTTTATCACTAATAATAGTCAATACGTTCCCCAAATGATTACTGAAAGAATAATTTCGCTTTCCTATAGCGTGCGACCAAGTTGTTTGACTGTAACTGTTGTTTTGGCTTCCATATAAAGGAATGGAGTCATTCAGAACGCCTAATGAACCACCGACGATATACTTCTCCTTTTGGGAAAAATAAACCGTTGCGCTGATAATTTCTCTTACATAAGTACTTATTGTATTGCCCTGGGCATCCAAAACGTAGTAAGTCGATTTTTCCAACACATTCGTAGAAGTGTACTGGTGTTTCGCAATGCGGTGCCCCATAGCATCGTAATCAAACTTCAGGTTTTTCTTTCCACTACCTGATGTTCTATTAATCGCTTTTATTTTTCCTCTTACAGTCCACTCTATACTCGCAATCTGCTCTTGATTATCTTTAATCAATCGCCCTTCGGCGTCATAAGCGTAGTTGTTGCTCGTATTGATGTTCGCTCCACTTACAAATGTTCCCATATCGTCAATGTCATCAGTGTATGTTCCTGAACTCACCTGATCTTCCACATGGTACAAACGGTTGCGCATGGTTTCTGTTCCTGTCTTGTCGTAAAAATAACGTAAACTGTCAATTAATGCAGCAGAATAGTTCTCTCTTCGTTGTGTTTTTATATTTCCGTTTGCATCATACGTAAAGTCATTACGGTAACGCACTGTTCCGCCACTTGCCCAGGTATTACTTCCACCATGCAGGTCTACAAAACTTCTCGCGGTCAACAAGCGGTTCAACTGGTCATACTGGTACGTATTCCCCATAGGCAAAACTGCACGCGAGTTCGGATCAGTAATCGTTGTCACCATCCGTGCAATGTTTCCGTTGAACATGTCCTTGCTATAAGAAGTGTTCTCCAAATCAGAACCTGTTTGCGTTCCGATA
>CAMLET010000134.1 GCA_946479125.1 uncultured Flavobacteriales bacterium | reverse complement strand
GACTCCACTTGATTTTCACTTCGTTTTCTTGCATTCTTTACAGAACATTTTAGGATTCATCTATTTTTTATTAAATTCGGTTTCCCAACTACGGAACTTATGAAAAATCGAATTCTACTTGCTCTAAGCGTATTATTTACATCCCTTCAACTTCAAGCACAAACTCAAGGTATAGCCTTTTCAACTGTTGGGAAAGGTGTTGCAACACCATTTGTAACAGATTACCAAAGTTTAGGCGTAAATGTTTCCGCTCTTGGTTGGGGAACGGGTTACAAAAACAAACGTTTTACCGCAGGTTCATCCGAATTTGCTTTCAGCATTTATTCAGATTCATTGAACGTTTCGAAGTTGAGAAATCTTTACAAAGCTGTACGAACGAGTGTGGCGAATAAAGATCCCGAAGCTTTAAATTACGACCAACAACGCGAAGCTGCAGCTGAATACGCACAGGCAGGAATTGCCATTAATCTGGACTACAACTGGGCTGGATTTGCATTTCAAACTCCAAAATTTGGAGGAATCGCTTTCAATATTCGTGAAAACTACCAATATTACTCGAAGTTCAACCAGCAAACAACTGATTTGATCTTCCGTGGAAAACTATCCTCATTATTCGACTCACTTACCGTGGTTTTTGGAACGGATACTACACGAATTGAAAACAACGATAATGTTTCGCAAGATACACTAGCTGCCGTTATTCAAGGATCAATTGGCGTTCCTATTAATCTGAGTACGATTACCAAAGGTTCTGAAATGCGAATGGTATGGAATAGAACTTACGAACTTGGTTACGGACGTAAGATCTTTGGTAAAGACTCAGTATTTGTGGTTTACGGTGGAATCGGTGGACGAATCATTTCATCAATGGCAATGTTTAACATGACAAGCGATGACGCCGGTCTGGTCATGTACTCTTCCATTACACCAGCATTTAATATTGATTATGCAACAATAGCCGGAGCCAATAAAATGAGCTACAGTGGAGGAATTCCGCCAGCAGTTGGTCAGGGATATGGTGTAGACTTAGCAGCAAGCGTGATCTTGTTGAACAAAGTTAAAGTAGCGGTTGCAGTGAACAACATTGGTTCTGTTAAGTACACTCAAAACGTTTACAAAGTGCGCGACACTTTATTCGGAAGCTTTAGCTTGGCTGGACTTAGCGATGTAGACATAACACAATCCATCAATCAATTATTGAGAGACGGTGGAATTTTAAAACTAGAAGGTCAGCGTGAATATGTTTTGAAAAATGCATCAACATTTCGTTTTGGAGCATCATTTGAGCCTGCTCCGTTCTTAAAATTAGGATTTGATATGGTAGCTCCATTCGACAGAGAAAACCCTGGATCGATCCAAAATCCGGTTTATTCTTTTGGCGGAGAAGTAAGACCTGTAAAATGGCTAGCACTTAATGCAGGATATTTTGGTGGAGGAATCTATAAAAACAATATTCCGGTTGGAGTCACTTTCATCTTGAAAGAAGGTGCTTACGAATGTGGAATTGCTTCAAGAGACGCGTTATCTTTCTTCTTTGAGAATTCTAATAGTGTTTCTACGGCGTTTGGATTTGCTCGCTTCAGATTTTAAAACACATAGCGCACATAGCTGGTTCACATAGAAACATAGAATAAAAACACATTAGGCACAAAAAAACTATGTGCCTCTATGTTTAACTATGATACTATGTGTTTTAAAAATTAGAACGATTTCTAAGGAAAAGCACCTTCAATTCATTTAGAAGAATAGCTGTGGCTCCCCAAATAGCGACATCACCCTGAACAAAGTGTGGAATATCAGTAACAACCTGCCCAGGCATTACCTCAACATCTCTGCGAATAACGGCCAGGTCGTCAAATAAGGGATACAACGAAACTTCATGAAGTTGTTTCACTTCACGTTCGCTCAAAACAAAATTAGAAGGCTTTTCATCCAGATAAAAAACGTAAGGATCAATTAGAAATCCGGAAACAGGAATATAAACCTGTGACAATTTCCCCACAAGATCATCAGGAGAAAGCATCAATCCAATTTCTTCAAAACATTCTCTGATCGCCGTTTGAAGTAAATCCGGATCGGATTCTTCTTTTTTTCCACCAGGAAAACTCAATTGTCCGGAGTGCTTTCCATCATAAGTTTGTCGGCGGGTAACCAGAATACCAATATTGTCTTCGTCTATTTTATATAAAACAAGAGCAACAGCCGAAAGTTTATGAGGAAGTCCTTTAGCAAGAAATTCGCTCGTTCTGCCTCTTATTGGCGCAAAAGCTACATGCGTGTCTTCACCAGGTAATTCCTGCTGAAACAACTCAACTAACTCCGGTCTGGTCATTATTTTCTTGCGCGAATAGTTTCAAGAATATCAATGAAATCATCGTACGTATACGACATCATTTCCTTACTTGTTAACCAGGAAACCACGTAATATCGTTTTTTGATTTTCAGCGTTGCGATGACATAGTAATCGGGATCATCATAATCGTCGTCAACATATTCGCGAACAACCTGAATAACCCCCTTATATTTAACACCTTTAGGAAGCTCCTTTTTCAAGGAACTCACTCCATTTGTCAAACGCACTGCAACTGCATGAACATATGCATCATGAAAAAGATTCAATAAATCTTTCGACGCCACTTCTCCTTCAACAAAACTCAGATACTGATCAGATTCTTCAAACTCTTCAATGGTAAAGTGTCCGTTAAAAGTTGAAGTTTCTCTTGTAAAGCTTTTTGCCTGAACCGTTCCCTGGGAATAGTAATTTTTCAAGAAACAAGAAGGGATCTTAAAGGTAATTCTGCTCCAATTGTGTTTTGCATCCAAAATCAGATCATAGCCATTCATTTTGAATTTCTCACGAGAATTGGTTTTATCGACCTTCGTTGCCCCACCACAAGAACTTACAATTAGCACCAGCAGCAAAAAGCAAGTGCTTTTAATCTTGAGGAGCGTTAGCGCAGGAAACAGATGGCTTTTGGCTTTCATTTGCATTAATGTTTATGCAATATAAAAACTGTCCGCCAAATGACGGACAGTTTCTTTAAATTATAAATCGATTTTCGCGTATTTAGCGTTCTTTTCAATGAACTCTCTACGAGGCGGAACTTCATCTCCCATTAACATAGAGAAGATTTGATCACACTCTGCAGCGTTTTCAATTGTTACCTGACGAAGCGTTCTGTGCTCAGGATTCATTGTTGTATCCCAAAGCTGCTCAGCATTCATCTCTCCAAGACCTTTGTATCGTTGAACGTTTACTGAACTATCAGCACCTGAACCTTTCAACTCCTGGATCAAACGATCACGCATATCTTCGTTCCATGCGTATTCCGCTTTTGTACCTTTCTTTACCTGATAAAGTGGCGGAGTTGCAATATAGATATATCCATTTTCGATCAATTCCTTCATGTAACGGAACAAGAAAGTAAGAATCAAAGTCTCAATGTGAGAACCATCCACGTCGGCATCACACATGATGATGATCTTGTGGTATCTCAATTTCTCTAAGTTCAACGCTTTCGAATCTTCTTCAGTTCCAATTCTTACACCAAGAGCTGTGTAAATGTTCTTGATCTCTTCGTTTTCGAAGATCTTGTGCTGCATTGCTTTTTCAACGTTCAAAATCTTACCACGAAGCGGCATGATTGCCTGGAAATGACGGTCGCGACCTTGTTTAGCAGTTCCACCCGCCGAATCTCCCTCGACAAAGTAAATCTCACATAATGCAGGATCTTTTTCAGAACAATCGGCAAGCTTACCCGGTAAACCAGAACCCGTCATTACGTTCTTACGTTGCACCATTTCACGCGCCTTACGTGCAGCATGACGTGCACGAGCAGCCAAGATTACTTTCTCAACAATCATTTTTGCTTCAACCGGATGCTCTTCCAAATAGATTGCAAGCATCTCAGAAACAGCCTGAGAAACAGGTGCCGTTACTTCACGGTTCCCTAATTTGGTTTTGGTTTGGCCTTCAAATTGAGGTTCTTGAACTTTAACCGAAACAACAGCTGTCAATCCTTCACGGAAATCATCACCATCGATTTCAATTTTCTCTTTCGCTAGTATCCCACTATCTGTAGCATATTTCTTCAAGGTATTTGTTAAACCTCTTCTGAAACCGCTTAAGTGCGTTCCTCCTTCGTGTGTATTAATGTTGTTTACGTAAGCCTGAATATTCTCAGTATACGAAGTATTGTATGTCAAAGCAACCTCAACTGGAATACCTTCACGCTCACCTTCGAAATAAATTACGTCTGTAATCAAAGGTTCGCGGTTACGATCCAGGTACTGAGCAAATTCACGAAGTCCACCTTCAGAGTAATACAACACTTCACGAACTTTACCATTCTCATCAATATCACGCTTATCTGTAAGTGTAATTTTGATTCCTTTATTCAAGAAAGCCAACTCGCGCATACGAGCAGCTAATGTATCAAAGTTGTATTCTGTAAATTCAAAAATTGAACCGTCGGGCTTAAACGTTACATAGGTTCCATGAATATCAGAGTTGCCTACCTCACGAACTTCATACAATGGTTTACCAATGTTGTATTCTTGTTCAAAGATCTTTCCATCACGGTGAACAACTGCGTGTAAATGCGTTGACAATGCGTTAACACAAGATACACCAACACCATGCAAACCTCCGGAAACTTTATACGTATCCTTATCAAATTTACCACCGGCATGTAGAACGGTCATTACAATCTCTAAAGCCGACTTCCCTTCCTTTGTATTGATTCCGGTTGGAATACCACGACCATTGTCTTTTACAGTAACTGAATTGTCTTCGTTAATGAAAACATCAATCGTATCACAATGCCCAGCAAGCGCCTCATCAATCGAGTTATCAACCACCTCATAAACAAGGTGATGCAATCCTTTCACACCCACATCACCGATGTACATGGCAGGACGTTTACGAACAGCTTCTAAGCCTTCTAATACCTGAATATTATCTGCTGAATAATCTTGATTCTTCTTTTCTTGACTCATATAATTAGTTCAAATCCTTGTCGAGTGACAAAGCGTAACAAATATACCATTTTATAAGGGCTTTAAACGAAAAACGACCGGCCTAAACCGATCGTTTTATTAACAAAATATCAACGTTTTTACTTGCCTTCGATCCATTTGATAATCTCAGGATCATTTGGTAAAGTTCTTGGCTCAACAACCTTCACTAATTTACCATTTTCGTCGATCAAATATTTTTGGAAATTCCACTTTACACTGCTATCCTCAAAGCCGTTTTGCGACTTCGTTGTCAGGTATTTATAGATTGCATCCATGTCATCACCTTTCACAGAAATCTTCGACATCATTTGAAAACTCACTCCATAATTTTTCTTACAGAAAGTGGCAATTTCATCATTCGTTCCAGGCTCTTGCGCCATAAAGTTATTCGCAGGAAAACCAATGATAACAAATCCCTGATCTTTGTATTTCTTGTAAAGCTCTTCCAATTGTTCGTATTGTGGTGTTAATCCACATTCAGAAGCTGTATTGACAATCATTACTTTTTTTCCCTTCAAAGAAGAGAAAGAGAAATCTTTCCCATCGATCGTCTTACAACTTAAGCTGTAAAAATCTGTAGTTTGAGCACATGCCGTATTCACAAGCAATAAAAACGCTCCTACAAGTCCAGTAACCAATCCTTTTAATTTCATTTTCAGTTAAATAAGAAGTATACGTAAACATACGTTTTAATACTGAAAATTAGATTCCTGAATTCACAGTTTTTTTGGAACTTTTTTTGATGAAATACGATTAAGTAAATAAACAGCCCCAAAAACAGGCTGAAACACGTTAATTTTTAGAGCACAGAAGCTTCCATTTACAATGAAATACTTTTCAACAATATTCATCTTCATTGCATCTACAGTACTTTGTAATGCTCAAATTTCGGGTACATGGCAGGGTTTAATGATCAAGGAAGGCGAAGGTATTGACAAAGCGAAAATCATCTACTTTGACTTCACAAAAGAAGAAACATTCATTGGGAAATCACGAGAAGAAGTAATTACCAAGGAAGCTTATGCACTCAGAAAACTAACCGGAACAATTGAAGGAAACAATGTAACATGCAAGCAAGGTCAAATTGCCGAAAAGAAAGACATTAGCGGAAATCGTTGGTGTTCTGTTGAGTTCAAAATGTCGTACATAGACAGCAGCGGATATTTAACCGGAACTTACAAAAGCATGGAATGCAAAGGAAATTCAGGAAAAATAATCTGTTACCGAAGCACAGAAAAACTCCAAACAGGAGCAACAAAATTGGCTTATCAAGCCTGGACAGTCTTCTACAAGGACGATCTAAAGAACAACAGAAAAGCGCCCGAAATCAGATTGAAGGACCGAAAGAACTTTGCTTTTCAACCCATCTTTTTCGACTTCGATCAAACCGAGATCAAACCGGAATACTTCAACTTCCTGAACAGCATGGTCAAAGTAATTGACGGACATTCCGACCTGAGAATCAAAGTAATTGGTTACACAGACTCAAAAGGATCAGACATATACAATGTTGATCTTTCCGAAAGAAGAGCAAAGGCAATCATTGATTACTTCGTAAAACAAGGATTATCAAAAGACAGAATTCAAATAGACTTCAGAGGCGAAGCAGATCCGAAAGGTGACAACAAAACAAGTGAAGGTCGACAACAAAACAGACGTGTTGACTTTCAGTTCATTTGATTACATATCAAGTGTATCTTCACTTTTTAGCAAGCCCACACCATTCAACTCATCTTCCAAAATTTTATTCACACGAGGCTGAATAAACCAAATAGCAATCGGGAACAAGAATAGAATAAAGAAGAAGTCTCCCATAAAATCAGAGAACTTAACTCTTGACTTTGTTTCAGCCATCTTGATCGTTTTGGCAACAACATACGTATTGTTCAACACACAAAACATCAAAACCATCTGAATTGCGAAAACCCCAAGAATAAAACCAACAACTGTTCCCGGACTTAATGCATCCTGAAACTCCGCAACCTTAAAAGCAAAATTAAATATGTATACAGGTAAGTAGGAAATCACAATAAGGAAAACCACAAACGTGATATTAAAGAGTCTTACCCGCGGCATTTTATCAGTTGGAGGAACAAACCTTCCTAGACGATTGACAATACTCCACATCCACAAGAGCTGTGGTGACGCAGCCAGAAGCACAACAAAAGGAAACACATAAAGAATCCAGGAAAAAGTCTCGGGATGAATTGAAGCCCGGCTATTACCTAAAATCTGGTCTTGAATCGACACAATAGCGGTAGCCATTACAATTCCCATGATCATCATTGAGAAAATAGCCAAAACAATCAATGCCACGAAAATGTGCCAATGTTTTGCTCTAAGTAAAAGAGGTGAATTTTTCATATTGCTAAAAATAAAAAATCCTGACTCCGAATTAACGGAATCAGGATTTCTTTTATGATATTTTCTTTATTACTTGATGAAAGATAAAGAAGCGTCGTTCTCATATTTCAAGAACTCACGATCTTTAGCAGCTTTAGCTTTCCAAGCAGCATCTTTAGCGATAGCAGCTTTCAAGTTCTCAACTACTTTAGTCAAGTTTCCGTCACGAGAAGCAGCAATTGCTTTCAAGTAGTAACCTTGTCCAGACTCTTTATCTTTAGAAGCGTCGATCGTTTTAACCGCAGCAGCGTTGTCTTTGTTCAACAATTGAGCAAGAGCTTTGTTGAATGTAGCCTCACCTCCGAAAGAAGAAATAGCATCAGAATACTTACCATTTTGGATAGCGATAATTCCTTTGTTGTATTTCGTTTCTTCTGATCCACCAGCTGAAGCGAACAATTGAGAAGCTTTAGCGCGATCTCCGTTTACTCCTGCAACAGCACCAAGGTTGTTTTTAGAGTATTCGTTGTTGTTCATTCCGTTTGCTTTCTCGAATTGAGATTTAG
>CAMLET010000133.1 GCA_946479125.1 uncultured Flavobacteriales bacterium | reverse complement strand
CTTCTGTTGGAGGATTTCCTCCAGGAATACTTAATGGTACACTTCATATCAACGATGCTGCTGCAAACCAGTCTAAACTGGATATCACGGCGGCGTATGATAATGCCAAAGACAGAACAGCAACAGATATTGTGACACTTTCCGGAAACATCGGTGGATTGACACTTACTCCCGGACTTTATAAATCGACGTCTTCGCTAGCACTTTCTTCTGGGAATGTTACGTTTGATGCTTTGGGAGATCCAAACGCTGTATTTATTATTCAGATTGCCTCTGCATTCACTGCAACTTCAGGAAGACAAGTTATTCTTGCTGGAAACGCTCAGGCTTCCAATATTTTTTGGCAAGTAGGAAGTTCGGCTACGTTCGGAACCACTTGTAAGTTCAAAGGAACGATCATCGCCCTTCAATCGATCTCTTTTAACACAGGAGCAACACTTGATGGACGTGCTTTTTCCCGCAACGGGGCAGTAACAATGTCAGGAAATACAATTACTAAAGAATAGAAGCTTAATATGTTAAAGCGCCCCAATCCGGTACTTACAGGATTGGGGCGCTTTTTGTTTGATCGTTTTCTGAATAGTGCTAAGGATGCGTTTCTTATTCTGTTTTCTGTAGTTTCTGAACGAATCTTCCTGTTGAACCAACGCAATCAAAGAAGTAAACTCCTGCTGACAGCCATTCTACATCGAAGGTATTATCTCCTGTAGAGAATTCACCTGAGGAAATCATACTTCCGTCCGCTGCCATCAATTTATAACTCGTTTTCTCAGTAGTACGAATGTTGACAATAGTCGAAGCGGGATTCGGATAGATTTCAATAGTTGATTGCTCTAAATTCTCTAGACCAGCCACACAATTTTCGTCAAACGTTACACCAGCATCAAATTGAAAATCATTTCCTGTCCAATTGGCTTCAGAATATGCTGCTACATCAACCTTAATACAGGTTAGTGGATTATCAGAAACCCAAAGTAAGTTGAGGTTTGGATTACTTCCGTTAGCAATATTCAATGAAGTCAGATGACTCGAAAAACAATAAACCACCTCCAGTAACGGATTCTCAGAGAAATCAAGGCTGGTTAATTGCGTAAACGGACAATCAAATGTCTTCAAATTTGGACAGTTTGTTAAGTTGAGTTGTGTGTAAGCTCCGTTAACTCCGCGGAAAACTTCAAGACTTGGACAATTCTCTAAAGTGATGATTGGCAACTGACTGCCGTTACACATAATGTACTCCAAGGCCATTATTGGTGCAAAATCCAACTGATTCAATGGATTTGAACTGCAATCTAATCTAACAAGTTGTGTATGAGGAATTAAGTTCAACGTCTGAATTGAATTACTTGTACAGTATAGTTCAATCAAGTTTGGATTTTGACTGACGTCCAATAAATCCAGGCTGTTGCTTTCACAATACAAATACTCAAGATCCGGATTATTGGTGACATCGAGTGTTTGAATTGGATTGATTGAACAACGAAGATTACGCAAATTGATGTTCGCGGAAACGTCAAGCGAGGTCAGATTATTCATGGCACAGATCAAAGTCTCTAAATGTGTATTGTGCGATAAGTCCAGTGATGTCAACTGATTGTTTGCGCACGACAAATAGGTAATGTTTTCAAACGCTTCAATACCAGTTAAATTATTGATGAGCATTCCGGGACACATAATGCTTCCGGTATAATTCAGTGCTTCTGAGACCTGAATGTCGCCGTCAGAATTTGTGTTGATCTCAGGATTGTTTAATAAATAGTTCCTGAACGAGTTGTTAGGAATATTAACGACCTGAGAATAGGCAATGGAAAGAAATCCGGTTGCGAAAATGGTAAATAGAAACTTTTTCATAGTGATTGTTTTTAAGTGAATAATCGTACTTTTTGTTAAATAACATTATTATTAATCACTTAATTGGATGTGTAAACTTAATCCAGACAAACGGTTGATTTAACCGTCAGATTGAATGACTGTGATGAATCAGATAACGTTTCAGAAAAGCGAATGGTTGAAATAATTTGTTCGCGAATCAACAAATCAATAACAATCTTCGTTGACCGGAATTTTCATCAGGTGCGCGATGAACGCAAGGTAAACTCTGATTATTCGGGTGATCAGTTGCCAATTTCCACAAATGTCCGACTCCTAAATTGATTGGTTGCGCATTTGGCAATGGTTGATAATGCAGATCAAAGAAATTTTCGCTCAGAAATTCTTCAAAACCTTCGTCTGGTCCTGAATACAGTTTTTTGAGTTTAGCGCGGACTTCCGGAATCAGAATTTTTTGCTGTGCCTGATGGTTTGGCAATATTTCGCTGGCATCGCCGTGATATGTGCATAAAAAAGTGTGAACAGGAATAGGAGAGCGGTCAACATGAAAAGAGTAGACATCTGCCGGAAAAGAGGGGAAAGCATCGTCACGCTCGTAATGAGCAATCACGTTCAGAATGGGTGAAGCACCGAGAGCTTCCAGTAATTTCCAATCGTTCAGCAGAATTTCTCTTGCCAATTGTCCCTGTTTACTCAACTCCAATTCAAGAAGATCTTCAGGTTCAATGGTTGTCATGTTTCCATTTAGCTCAATTTTATTGACAATTTCAGAAAAATCACCTTTGAGTTCTCGTTTCCAGCAAGCTGCATTTAACTTTCCGCGAAATGGAGTAGAAACCAGGTCGTCGAAACTTGAAACAAATTGAATCTGCTCGTTTTCAGCTTCTGAAAGAATAACCATTTTAGAATCTTAATGCTGTTCAGCCGGATACAAGAATCCAAACGAATTCATAACAGCCTGATGCATGATCGTTGCATGATTTTCTAAAGGCAGATAGTCAAAGTATACATTTACATTTTTACTTTCTGTTCCTTTCAGTTTATCAGCCAGTAAATTGGCGTCAACTTCCATTACGCGTGCCGGTTCAGTTGGAGTAAGTCCTTCTTTTCCAACAGCGATGTAAATGTCAGTTTGCTGTGTGAAACCTTCCGTAAGTAGTGCTGATGTTTGTTCCAAAAGCGCACCATTTCCCCACCAGAGACTTGGACTAATGATGATATACTTATTGAAAAGTGTAGGTTTTTTCAGAACGATCTCTGTTGCAAGTAATCCACCGAGCGATTGTCCGATTATGGTTTTGTCTGAATTTCCTTTGTACTTCTTTTCAATGAAAGGCTGTAATTCTTTTTCAAGAAAAGCAATGAATTTCTCTGAACCTCCGGCAGTTGGAAGCGGAATTTTGGCTTCGATCTTTGAAGGAAAAGTGAAATCTCTTTTTCTGTCAACGTTTGCAATACCAACTACAATAGATTTCGGCAATTGATTCACCCATGGAAAATTAGCGAACTGCACAAGTCCCGCAATGTGAATGAAATCCTCATCAGCCGAACCATCAAGTAAATAGATCACAGGATATTTTACTGTATCGTTTGGATCATAACCTTCAGGAAGATAAATGTTCACGATTCTCTTTTCTGCAAGTTCTTTGGATTGAATTTCCTCAATTACTCCTAAAACAAAAGGCTTTGTTGTAGAAGCTTCACTTTTTGTTTTGTCTGCTTTTGTCTTGGAAGTTCCTTTTTGTCCGAAGGTAACTCCCGAAAGAAGGGTTAATGTGAAAAGTATTGCCGTGTTTTTCATTTTCATTGGTTTCTTGCTGGCTAAAGTTATCTGTTTTGGTTTTATTCTCCTTTATTTCTTTCAATCAAATTCACCATATTCTGATTCATTGATGTTAAGTTACTTCCAATAACCGAAAAGAACTCAATATCTGCATTTTCAACGGCCGTTAAAGCTTTCTGTAAAACTTCAGCGCCTTCTTCCGTTAGTTTGATGACTTTGGCTCTCGTGTCGGTTTGGTGTTCTTGTCGACTGATGAATTTCTTACTTTCCAACGTTCTCAAAACCTTAGAAACCATCATTCTGTCGGCATTTCCCTGATTAGCAATCTCTATTTGTGTAACGTTGTCGTTTTCTCTGGAAAGCCAGCCTAGTGCAGCTAAAAGAACAAATTGCGTTTGAGTTAAGTCCAACGGATCGAGAACCTTCTTTAATTTACGCTGCCACAACAGGGTCAATTGTCCCAAAAGGTAGCCTGGACTATCGTTCGGAGATTTAAACTTGAAGTCTATTTTTTTTGTCATCTTACTTTCGAAGCATTTGCTGTGAAATTAAATCAAAATCGTGTTTGTTGATTTCAAAAAATCCAAAACGAAAGGGATAGCCCCAACTTTGTTTGTTCTGAATGAACTCCAAATCGTTGATCCATGGAAGAATAGAAGTGTTGTTGTGCTCAAAAAAAGCCACATCTCTTCTTGAAGGACAAAAATCCGCTGTCATTTGAAATTCATAAGTATCATCGCTTTTTACTTCACCAATTGCTGTGAATTCCTGACATTTATCCGGTTTTCCCATCGTCTGCTTACTGGAATAGTAGATCACAAAATCGCCTTTTCGCATTCTTTTCAACGGTGCACCTTTTCCGTGACATGCCTGAGCAAAGCCTTCTGAAAGCCCCGTTTGTACATGATCTTTCGAAGCTACAATTATCCAATGTTTCGGTGCTCGTTCCATTTTAGTTTGTTTCTAAGAACGTTAATTTATAACCGTCAATGTCCTTTACATGGAAAGCACGACCAAATGGTGTTTCTATAATCGGAACTGCAGTTGTGATTCCATTTGAGATGAATTTTTCTTTCAGCTCATCTACATTTTCTTCAACAGCAAACCAAAGCGCAACACCAGTCCCCAATTCTTTTCCTTCCAAAGGTTCAAGTGGAGTACGAATAGCAAAACTCGCTTCACCTTGATTGTATTTAAAGATGCAGGCTTGAGGATTCGTGTCACCAATTTCAAATCCTAGTTTTTCTGTGTAGAAGGCTTTTGATGCTTCTAAATCTTTCACCTGTAAAGATGCGAAAGTGAGTTGTTTCATTTTTCAAAAATTAATTGTTGTTGCAAATATAGTATTCACGACAACAATATAAAAATGATTTTAGATTTTTTAATTTTTCAGTCGAAAATAAATAGGTATAAAATGTTGGAAAAGTAGAGTAGAGTAGAGGCTCTATTTAAGATTCAGAATTATTTTCCCTTCTCAACTTATTGGCCAATTGATTCAATTCACGAAGTCGTTGTTTGTTCAACTCTTTCGTCGCCTGCTTCTTGTTTTTCTTTTGATCCATTAATTTGGAGTGAAGCTTTTTGTTGTCGGTATTTTTCTGTTTAGTCACGATGTAAAGTTAGGAGCTTTTCCCGAATTTAAATTCCGATTACTTTTTCTAGTATTTCAAAAAAAATCTTGTTTTCAACTATCCAATCTAAACCTTTGTACGTTCTTCTTTCAAAGAACGAAAATGCTAAACTCCTTTAAGTACCATTTCACTATTGAGCCGCAAACAGATTTGTTAGCCGATATAGATGTTTGGGAACCGCCTGTACCCGGAGTTTTTGAGCAAGGACATCAGCATTCTTATTTCGAAATCCTGGTGTTCAGAAAAGGTGGTGGTACGCATCAAATGATAAATAATGTATTGACGGTAAAAGACTGTTCTATTCATGTTTTGCCGGGTAATAACTTTCACGAATTAAAGCGAGCTCCGGATACCGATGGATTTGAGATCGTTTTTTCGGAAGTTTTCCTTTCACAGCTTCAACAATTCGATAAAAAGACGGATTACATCGGTTATTTCGCGGAACCCCGTGTTCTCAACCTGGATGCTATTGAGTTTAGTGAGTTCGAAGTATACTTTGACCAACTCTTGAAGCATCAGCAAAACAAACCAATCTTCTATAATCTGGTTTCGCTCATTCTCTTGAAAATAATTTCAGCTGATTGTCAAATGAATCTCGTGGCTTCTGATATTCCGTTCAAGAAAACATTACTGGCTCTTATAAATGTGCATTACAAGGAGAAAAGAAATCTGGAGTTTTATGTGTCACAATTCAATATGAGTTTGAATACTTTCCAACGCCACACAAAAAAAGCATTCGGTAAAAGTGTGATTCAACTGCAAAACGAAAAGATCTTACAGGAAGTTCGGTTTGCGCTTTCACAAAGTAAGTTGACGATTAAGGAAATTTCTATGGATTTCAATTTTTCCGACGAATCACATTTCAACCATTTTTTCCGAAAACATACCGGAATCTCTCCTTCTGAATACAGAAAAACATCTTTGAGCTGAATCTACAAGAGCTTGGGTGATTCATACAACCCTCAAAAATGAGTGCTATCTACATTTGTTAGATAAACTTATTATATGAAAAAAATAGTTCTACTTATTACGCTCAGTTTATCTACCACATTTGCCAAATCGCAATGGATAAATCAAAATGCCGGGTTTAACGATGATATTCTTGGATTTTTTGAAATGTCCATTGTTGATGAAAATACGGTTTGGGCAATTGCCTATGACGGAATTGGCGGGCTTCTTGGCGGACAGCGTCATATCCTAGATTTTACCCGTACAACTGATGGCGGAACAACGTGGGTACCAGGTGTTATGGGAACCGACACAACCTTGGCTTTTTCGAGTATCCAGGCCATTAGCGCTACAGAAGCATGGGTTTGCATGCATAAGCTCGATTTATCAGGTGGCGGCGGAATTTTTCACACCACTGATGGCGGTGTAACCTGGAATCAGTCGGGTACAGGTGCTATTTTTGACAACACGTCCTTCCCCAACTTTGTTCATTTTAAAGATGCAATGAATGGAGTAGCCGGAGGTGATTCCAACAATGGTTATTTTGAGATCTATACTACAACAGATGGTGGTGGCAATTGGACGAGAACACCACAAGCGAATATTCCGGCGTTTGCAAATGGAGGAGGAGCTGGCTGGTTCGATGGATTTGACGTAGTTGGCGACACCGTTTGGTTTGGAACTTCGGCTGGTGAAATGTACAAATCAACCGACTTTGGTTTAAACTGGACGGTAAGCACAGTGAGTCCTGCAGGTTATACCGTGTATGAAATTGCATTCACAGATAATGGACAGAACGGATTGACACATGTAAGATCCAACAATGCTACATTCTTGTTTTCAACTTCGGATGGTGGCGCAACATGGGAACAACTACCAACACACCCGAAATGGAAGCAAAGTAAGATCACAAATATTCCGGGTACCAATACGTTTGTGTCAACTTCAGTTGTCAATACGAATAAAGGATCTGCTTATACAACTGATTTCGGTTCAACATGGATTCAGATTGACAATACAGCTCATAAAGCGGCATGCCGATTTCTTGACAACAACACAGGCTGGGCTGGAGGCTATTTTAATGATGTTTCAACACCGTTATCGGGTGGACTCTTCAAGTGGGATAGTGCTATGAGTGTTTCAATAGACGAGAAAGAGACCAGTTCATTCACTATTTATCCGAATCCGGCTGCAGATAAAATATGTATTGATCTGTCGGAAAGCGCATTGGAAGACAACATACAATTTTACAATGCAGCAGGAGAACTTGTGAAGGAAGTGAGTTACACGAAACCAACGGAAGTAAACATTGCCGATCTGGTTCCAGGAGTCTATTTAATTATGCTAAAGAATAATCCGATGGTACAAAGTCGTTTTACCAAGCAGTAAGTTGGAGTAATAATTTTGGAAAATCCCTGCATCATACACTGCAGGGATTTTTTTTGCTTATAAGGCGGAGCAAGTAGTACCGGAATAGAATCGAAATCTGGAATAAAATCAATTGTGATTGAAAAACCGTTATTTTAAAAATGATCAACTGAAAAATTCAATTTTCCATTGTAGTTTTACAAGAAAAAAATGTCAAAATTAAACCTCCTAATTTTCCTAATTCCACTCATCTTTTTATCCGGTAACTATGTTAACGGTCAAAGCGCAGAAATTCAAAACCAATTTTTCGAAAAAACGAATATTATTCAGTACGTTGGCGAGAATGATACTTACGTTTATAAGCTCTTATTAAGC
>CAMLET010000132.1 GCA_946479125.1 uncultured Flavobacteriales bacterium | reverse complement strand
TATCAGGATACAACAAACGAATAGAAGAAACCAAGGCTGCTATTTCCGTTGGATGATGCGCATAGTCGTCGATGTAAACCAATTTCTCTGTTCGAACATGGTATTCAAAACGACGTTTCACTCCTTTAAAACTTGCCAATCCGGAACGAATTTCATCCCAACTGCAACCCAAATGCAAACAAAGCGCAATTACTGCAACTGCATTCTCGGCATTGTGAATTCCAGGCAAACCAAGCTCTATATTTTCCTGAACGTTGCCCAAATAGTCAACATCCATGTAGAAATGTCCGTTTTCAACGCGAAGATTATAACCATTCACCTGAGCGATTGGCGCATTTACCCCGTATGAAATGGAATTAAAAGATTCAGTACGCAATGGCAATGAATGTTTATAAACCACAAATCCACCAACGTTATGTTTATTGGCATATTCCTGAAAACCTTCTTCGAATGCTTCTTTGGTTCCATAAATATCCAAATGATCAGGATCCATAGCCGTGATGATACTCGCCAACGGAGACAAGCGCAAAAACGAACGATCAAATTCATCTGCTTCAATGACTGTAAAGTCTGACTTCGGATTGATCAATACATTCGAATCGAAGTTGGAAGAAATTCCGCCTAAGAAAGCAGAACAACCCAAAGTAGAATTGGAAAGCACCCAAGCCAACATTGTTGACGTAGTTGTTTTTCCATGTGTTCCTGCAACCCCTAATCCTTTTGAAGTTCGAGTAATCAAACCCAAAACTTCACTTCGCTTTAGAACTTTGTGATTCTTCTTAGCAAAAACCAACTCGCCCATTGTAGCTGGAATAGCCGGCGTATAAACAACAAGTGTTTCTTCTGTATTCAAAAACGCTTCTGGAAGATTCTCACCCAAATCATTGAAATGAACAGCAATTCCCTCTTCAATCAGTTCGTCCGTTAAAGGTGAAGGCGTTTTATCGTAACCCGCAACTTCGTAGCCTAAGGCAAAAAAGTAACGTGCAAGCGCCGACATTCCGATTCCTCCGATGCCTATGAAGTAAAAACGTTTTATGTTGTTTAGTTCCATTTTTTGTTTCTCCGGGGCTTGGGCGAATGATGATTCGCCCCTACCCGATTACTGTTTCAATTACGTCAACTATATCTTCTGTTGCTCTCGGTTTTGCCATTCTTCTGATGGCTATCGAAAGCATATTTTTTTCTTCTGCATTATTGAGCATTTCCAATGTTCGTTTGATTAGAACATTTGGCGCTTCAACATCTTTTACTAAAACCGCTGCCTTGTTATTTACCAAAGCCATTGCATTTTTGGTTTGGTGATCTTCAGAAACGTTTGGTGACGGAACCAGCACAGTAGGCTTTCCAACCAAACACAATTCCGAAATAGACAACGCTCCGGCTCTTGAAATCACTACATCTGCCAAAGTATATGCAGCATCCATTCTGGAAATGAAATCGGTTACTATTACGTGATTCGCAACCCGGTTATTTAATTCTAGCTTCATGTTCTCGAAGTAGTATTTTCCACATTGCCACAATACCTGAACGTCAGCCTGACGCAGTAAATCCAATCCGTTCAATAAACTTTCGTTTAAGGTTCTTGCACCCAAACTTCCTCCGATGATCAAAATTGTTCGTTTCGTTGGATCCAATTCAGGGAACAAGGAAATCGCTTCTTCTCTTGAAATGGAATTCGATGCTAATTCAGTACGAACAGGATTTCCTGTTAAACGAATTGTTTTTGGAGGAAAAACCGTTTCCAGATTTTCGTAAGCCGTACAAACAGCCGCAATGTTTTTCGCAAGTAACCGATTTGTTTTTCCAGGATAGGAATTCTGCTCCTGAATAACTGTTGGAATCTTTAATCGCTGAGCCATTTTCAGAGTTGGACCACTTGCGTAGCCACCAACACCAATCACCACCTGCGGATTGAAATCTTTCACGATCTTCTTCGCCATACTCAAACTTTTCAGAAGCTTGAACGGAAGCGCCAGGTTTTTCAAAGTCAGTCTTCGTTGTAAACCTGCAATTGGCAAACCAACAATATTATATCCCGCTTGCGGAACGCGTTCCATCTCCATTTTCCCTTGCGCACCCACAAATAGAATTTTAACTTCTGGATTACGCTTCTTGATTTCATTTGCAATAGCAATAGCCGGGAAGATATGTCCACCCGTTCCACCACCTGATATGATTACACGTTCTAGTTTCATGCTATAGCTGCTTCCGACATAGCGGATTCTTCTTTTGTACTTTCTTGTTTAGCCGCAATTCCCTGGACAATTCCAATGGAAACGCAAGCCATGATCATTGCCGAACCTCCCATTGCGAGGAAAGGCATATTTTGTCCGGTTACCGGGAAAATTCCCGTACAAACCATCATATTTACTGCTGCCTGAGATAGAAGTAAAATCCCGATTCCCAAACAGAGATAAGTTTCAAATAGATTCTCTGCTTTCAACGCAATCCGCATAATTCGGTAGAGTAAGATCAAATAGAACAGAATGAGGAAAACGGCGGCAATGAGCCCAAACTCTTCCACAAAACTGGCGTAAAAGAAATCGGCATAGGCTTCAGGAATAAATTCTTTCACTTTTCCTTTTCCGATTCCCTGACCTAAAACCCCACCGAGAGAAATAGCTTGCTTGGCATTATTCGCCTGTAAGTTTCCGGCAACATCTATGTCTTTGTTGTCTTCTAACTTACTATTGAAACGATTCACCCATGTTTCATAACGCGGAAGAATCTTCGCTTCTGGAAATGCTTTGTGAGCACCAATGGCCAAAAGCATGAGCACCAATCCACCAAAGACGAGTGTTGCCATTTTTCCAAAGGGGGCTCGACCAATAAACAACATGGTAAAACAGATCATAAACAGTATGGCTGCCGTTGAGAAATTATCCTTAACAATCAACGTACATATCACAATAATCGGCACCATAACCGGTAAAAATCCTTTCTTCCAATCGTTGAGCAATTCACTTTTCTTACTCAATAAACGAGCTAGATAAATGAGGATGGCCAGCTTCGCATAATCCGAAGACTGGAAGGTCAATCCAACAAATGGAATCTTCACCCAACGCCCAGCTTCATTCACTTTTGTTCCGAAGAACATGGTAAAAATGAGGAGCACAATGGCGGAGTAATAGATGATCTTCGACATTCTGGACAAGTAGGCGGAATCCTTTTTATGAACCCAGTACATAGCCAGAACAGCAAGAACAATGTATATAAAATGCTTAAACAAATATTTGAACGGAGTTCCACCTTCCATCTTCACCAAGATCGGCACAAAACTGTACACCGAAACCAATGAAAAGCCAAGCAGCAAAATGGTAATTACCCAAATTGCTAAGTCGCCATGAAAGTATTTCCTTAGAACCGTTATCATTTCGTTTCGCTTAAGAACTCTTTAAAGTTGTTAATGTTTGTTTTCCACTCATTTCCCTGATAAGTAAAGAGCAGAATGCGTTTTGGGACAGATAATTCACCCAAAAACAACAATGTATCTTCCAAACCTTCAGTTGCTGTGACTAGCGGAATTGGTCCACCCAAATCTGAAGCAATTGTAATTTGTGGATTATCGTACTGTCCAATCCAGTTCATCGACTTGAATCCAGTTGGATCAACAGCCGCATATTCCTCAATCAGATCTTTCGTACCTAACCAGCAAACGGGAAAAGGAAACGACGATACAACAGCAGAGAAGTCGTAAACCGATGGCTTATACCAGGTAAAAACGTCCATTCCCTTCCACTTGCCAAAAGGTCGGATTGCACTGACCTCGGCATTTTTCAAGGCTTCTTCACGCGCCTCGAGTAAGGGATTTTTGAGTATTACTTTTCCTTTTTCCATAATGGAATTGTTTTACAATGCGCGAACCGCTTGTTTGAACTGATTTCCTCTGTCTTCGTAGTTTTCGAACAAATCGAAACTAGCACACGCTGGAGAAAGCAATACCACTTCGTCTTTCTTCGCCAAACGGTAACCGTAAGCTACAGCTTCAACAGCAGAACCCGCTTCAACGATAGTTTCAACGTGATCAGAAAAAGTTTCGATGATCTTTGCATTGTCTTTTCCAAGACAGATGATCGCTTTTACTTTCTCACTAACCAAGTCAAGAAGCTCTGTGTAGTCGTTTCCTTTATCAACTCCACCCACAATCCAAACTGTTGGTTGCTCCATGCTCTCCAAAGCGAACCACGCAGCATTTACGTTTGTTGCTTTAGAGTCATTGATGAATTGAATTCCGCAAACTTTGGCTACAAATTCCAAACGGTGTTCAACATTTACAAAGTCGGAAAGACTTTCGCGTACCACATCTTTGCGAATTTCGAGTATGCGTCCCGCAAGACCACTCGCTAATGAATTCTGGGCGTTGTGTTTACCCTTCAAGGCTAGTTCATGAATAGACATAGAAAATTGATTGTTAAAGTTTATATAGAGTTGTTTGTTGTGTACATAAGCTCCTTTTTCGAACTCTTTTGTGAGCGAGAAAGGCAGACAAGTTGCTTCAATGGTTCTTTTTTCCATTTCGGCTGTTACTACAGGATCATCAGCATTGTAAATGAAATAATCTGCTGATGTCATGTTATTTAGAATACGGAACTTCGAGTTCACGTACAGTTGCATATTGTATTCGTAGCGATCCAAATGATCGGGAGTAATGTTTGTCAAAATGGCGATGTCCGCTTTGAAATCTTCCATGTCATCCAATTGGAAAGAACTCAATTCCAAAACGAAAATGTCCTTGTTTTCCAAAGCCACTTGTTTCGCGAAACTGTAACCCACATTTCCAGCCAATCCAGCATCCATTCCTGCTTTTTTCAGAATATGGTGCATTAGCATGGTTGTCGTTGTCTTACCATTACTTCCGGTAATCGCAATCTTTTTAGCAGTTGTGAAATACGCTGCGAACTCGATTTCAGAAACCACTTTGATTCCCTTTTCACGGATAGCTTTCATTACTGGCGTTTTCTCAGGAATTCCTGGTGACTTAATCACCAAATCAGCCTGAAGAATACGTTCCATTGAATGCGCCCCTTGTTCAAATTCGATTTCGTATTGCTTCAACTCCTGCTCAAATTCAGCTTTGATTGCTCCAAAATCTGAAACAAAAACATTCGCCTCCTTTACTTTCGCAAGAATCGCAGCACCTACTCCGCTTTCGCCGGCACCCAAAACAACAATATGTTTGTTCTGAATGTTCATTATCTCAGTTTCAGGGTTACGATAGTGATTACTGCTAGCAATACGGCTACAATCCAGAAACGGGAAACAATTTTCGCTTCATGCAATCCTTTTTTCTGGTAATGATGATGCAAAGGCGCCATGAGGAAGATTCGCCTTCCTTCACCAAACCGTTTCTTGGTGTATTTGAAATAGCCCACCTGAAGGATTACAGACAAGTTTTCGATAAGGAAGATTCCACATAGCACAGGAATCAACAACTCCTTACGAATGGATATAGCGAAAACAGCGATGATTCCCCCCAAAGCCAAACTTCCGGTATCACCCATGAATACTTGCGCAGGATAACTGTTGAACCACATGAATCCGATACAAGCTCCAACGAAGGCTGAAATAAATATCACGAGCTCTTCTGCAAACGGAATATACATTACATCGAGGTAATCAGCGAAACGAATATTCGATGCAACGTAAGCCAGGATCGCTAAAGCTATACCTGCAATTGCGGAAGTTCCGGCGGCGAGACCATCCAAACCATCCGTCATGTTCGCACCATTCGAAACAGCGATTACAATGACTATTACGATAGGAATAAACAACAACCAACCGTAAGATTTATCGATATCACCGATCAACCAGTTGTAGTTGAATTCGTTGTTTTTGATGAATGGAATGGTTGTAGTCATGTCACGTGTGACAATCCATTTCACGTTCTTATCATCGTCTTCATCCATTGTATGCTGATGAGAAACCACGCTTTCACCTGCTTGCAATTCGTAATTTGCACTTACTTTTTTGTGCACCTGAACATCTTTGTGGAAGTACATGATTGAACCAACAATGATTCCAACACCGATTTGTCCCACAACTTTGAACTTTCCGGAAAGACCTTCTTTGTTCTTTTTGAAGACCTTGATATAATCGTCGATAAAACCAATTGCACCTAACCAAACCGTTGCAAGCAACATGGTAATTACGTAGATATTGTGCAGTTTCGCGAACAATAAAGTAGGAATAACAATAGCCGAAAGAATGATCAATCCACCCATTGTTGGTGTTCCAGATTTTTCAATTTGTCCAGCCAAACCAAGATCGCGAACGGTTTCTCCAATTTGCTGACGACGCAACAAGTTGATCAATCGTTTCCCAAAAACAACTGAAACAATCAATGACGTAATTAACGCCATTGCAGCTCTAAACGAAATGTAATGGAACAATCCCGCTCCAGGGAAGTCCAATCCTTCTAAATAATTAAAGAGATATGTTAACATTACTTCTGTAGTTTATCAAAGTAGTTTTGTACCAAAGCGAAATCATCGAAAGGATGTTTCACACCATTTATTTCCTGATATTTCTCGTGACCTTTTCCAGCTATCAAAATGATATCTCCAGGTTGAGCCATGCTTACTGCCGTTTTTATTGCTTGTTCTCTATCCTGAATGGTCAGGGTTTTCATCGATTGATGAGCCTCAACTCCACCTTCCATGTCTTTTAAGATTTGCGCTGGATCTTCTGTTCGTGGATTGTCTGAGGTAAGAATCACTTTATTACTCATTTCACAAGCAATTCGTGCCATTTCCGGACGTTTCGTTGTATCTCTGTCGCCACCGCAACCAACAACTGTAATCACCTGCTCGTTTCGTGTACGAATATTTTCAATTGTCTTCAACACATTCTCCAAAGCATCTGGCGTATGCGCATAATCCACAATTGCAGTGATCTTGGAAGCACTTTGCGTGAATTGGAATCGACCTTCAACTGCATCCAGGTTGCTTAGGATTGTCAGCACTTCTGTAGAATCTTCTCCTAGCAATTGACTAATTCCGTAAACAGTTGCCACGTTGTAAGCATTGAAATCGCCGATCAATTTCGTCCAGCATTCAATTCCGTTGATAGTTAACAACAATCCGGAGAAGCTGTTCTCCAATACTTTCACCATAAAATCAGCATGTGATTTTAAAGCATAAGTAGAAACCGTTGCTTTGGTATTTTGCACCATCACTGTTCCATTCTTATCGTCTACATTCACCAATGCAAAAGCTGATTTTGGAAGGTTATCAAAGAATCCTTTCTTAGCCTCGATGTAAGCTTTGAATGTTCCATGATAATCCAAATGATCATGCGTAATGTTTGTAAACGCTGCGCCAGTGAATTCCAGTCCGGCAATTCTATGCTGCGAAACTGCATGCGAACTCACTTCCATGAAACAGTGTGAACAACCTTCATTCACCATGTCAGCCAACAATCGGTTCAACTCAATTGGATTTGGCGTTGTATGCGTTGCCGGAATTTCTTCGTTTCCAATCAGGTTAACAACCGTAGAGATCAATCCCGTTTTGTAACCCAATTGCATATATAATTTGTGCAATAAAGTCGTAGTAGTTGTTTTTCCGTTTGTACCGGTAATTCCAACCAACTTGATATTTCTTGAAGGATAATCGTAAAATGCATGAGCACAAAAACCTAGCGCCAAAGCCGTGTCTTCAACTACGATTTGAGTCACGTTTTCAGGCAAATCCAATACGCGATCAACCAAAACTGCTGTACAACCTTGTTGTAAAACAGAAGAAATGAAATCGTGTGCATCAACCTTGGTTCCGCGAATAGCAACAAACAATGAATTAGCAGTTGCCAAGCGAGAATCCATAACGATCTTCTCAACGGAAAGCTCTTTCGAACCTATCCACTGTTTTACCGTGATATCTTTCGTTATATCTACTAATCTTTTCATTATTCTAACACTAATTCTATTAATCCACCTTTATAAACCGGAGTT